>JAGXQV010000049.1 GCA_018336195.1 Sulfuricella sp.
CAAAACCCAACCAGCATCGTCACCATAAGTGGACGTGCATATTGGATTGCGAATGAATGGAATTCATCCCGCGCCAGCTTCTCGAAGGTCCAAGGATAAAGGATTCGATTACTATATGCACCACGAAAAGCAAGCCAAACCATGGATATAAGCACAGTAACCAATATGGCGCTTGCTTGGACTATAAAATAGTATTTAAGTGTTAGCATGCCCCATATAAACAATGTAAGAATGCCTACCGTCTTAAGAATATTCTGAAACAATCTGGCCTTCTCAAACCCCACCGTTAAAGCACGTCCATCAGCAAGATAAGTGCAGAGTTGATAAAGGAATGTTACCGATGAAAATGCCAACGCAAACCAAAGGTAAATTGGTTGTATATCCGGCCAAATCCAGTCGTTTATCCCTAACAGTACAGCGACAGCGATGAATATTGCAAAGCCTATGATTACCAATATTGATTGGTAGAAAACCACCCCTGACGCATAATCGGTGTTTTCCTTATGCCCTTTACGCGAGATCCAGTTGAAGTACGCGGCCGGAAGTTGTAGCGTGAGCGTATTTAGTACTAAGTTAAAATTCGCGGTCAGGAATTCGAAGCGTCCGAAATCGGCAGGCCCTAGAGATCTTGGAACAACCGCTAGGGCAACAACACCAAGGATAAGAGCGGCAAAATTGCCAAGCAGCTTATAAATAAACCGCTTTTTTAATGAGTGAGTAGTCAACGGATTAATATGTCAACGTGCACTAATTTCACGCCAGAATATTTCTTGCGTAGTTGTGTGCTCCGATTCATGAGTTGTTAGGTAATCATATTTAAATTTTTCGTAACGGATTGAATCAACATCACCAATACTTATCTGATCACATTCAGTTATTTCATTGGTGTTATAGATAGGTGCACCGAGAAAATCAGCCATACTTTGGATTACAACAATAATTGGTGTATGCCCATATAAAATATTCATCTCTTCGGTGTAAACGAAGATAATGGGTTTACGATTGAGTACCGCATAGCTAACAGACGCACTGTGATGTGATATTACAAATTCTGCATCTCTAACCAGCTCAGGCGTGACGCCACAAAAAATATCGCGCCCGTTAAAAGTCTCTGGATTATAGTTCGCCTTTGGGTGGGCGGCGACGACAACTTTTACGCCATACTTCAATTCCAGCAACTCAAAAAAATGATTTAATGATTGAAGATACTCACTTGGATTAATGGCTTTGAGGCCAAAGATAACAAGATCAGATTGGTTGGTAAGGTAAACATCCAGGAAAACCGCGTAACGCTCATTTACAAGCCTACCTCCGCCTTCAGACATTACTCTCATATATTGGTCATAATCGCAAAAATTTATTGGCACCATCTTGGCTGAATGCTGTTCGCTGCGCATTAACACTTGCCCTGCTGCAAAAACAATTTCAAAGGGTTGAATAAATTTTAAATTTTTATATATTCTCGCTTTAATTGCGTTAAATGCCTTTTTAACAAGAGTTAATGGATTTGAAATAAGCCCATGCAAAACTTGCTGCGCTCTTCCACTGCGCTCACCAGGAAATGCCGCCCACAATATATATATCATTCGTACATGGTGCTTACCCAGCAGCCTATACAGCTTGACCGTACTACCAGCGTAATTAACCAGCATTACAAAATATGCATCAATATTTTCAGGATGACACAGCATCGCTTCGATTGCATCATACGTCTTGGGAACATACAAATAGTTCGCATTAATTGCACCTGGCTCATCTATTTCACCAAACAATAATGGCAACACATCCCAATATTCAACAGATACATTCCGTGCACGCAAATAATTGATATACCAATCACGTTCCATTTTTTCGGATAGATGAGCGTGACCGATATATATGACTTTCCGGCTCATAAAGACCAACCATCATCAATGATAATATTCTGACCGTTGATGAATTTTGACATATCACTTAACAAAAATAGTAGTGCACCTTGCAGATCATCGGCATCGAGCATCCCCTTGGATGCGGCAAAATTGTTATAGCGCGATAAAAATTCGTCGGGCTGTCCATCCAGAATGCCGCCTGGGCTGATCGCATTCACTTGAACATTGCTACCCTTGAGGTACTGGGCAAGATATTTCGTGAGATGGATAATCGCTGATTTGATGGCTGCATATTCGACAGGCATAGTCATGGCAGTGCGCTCATATACATTAAAGCGTGGTGCAACCACGCCGTATATGGATGCCATATTAATTATCGTACCGTGTCCCTGCTTCTTAAAATAGCTAGCAAATTGCTGCGAAGCCAGGAAATACCCCCCCAAGTGTGAAGATACGTTTTGACAGAAATCATCGTAGCTTACGTCCTCAAATTTTCGACCAAAATTTTTGTTTCTTGGATATGCATTATTGACCAGCGCATCAATCTTTCCATATTTATCATGAAGGTATGCAATCGCGGCCGTAATGGATTCCTTAGAGGTTATATCTAACTCAACAATGACCACATTACCCTGAAGACGATCTTTTTGTAATTCTTCAAAGAGGCTGTTGCTGGCGCCCTTATTCAGATCAGCCACAACCGCGATACCACCATGCTCAGCAATACAGCGCACAAAGCCCCGTCCAATCAGCCCTGCCCCTCCCGTAACAACAATCACCATACCACTAAGCATCGTCCGCATATTGATGTCCACCCCTGATCGTTCGTTTGATAGTTGCCGGATTTCCCATTGCTAGCACCCTGCTTGGAATATTCTTCGTAACCACACTTCCGGCACCGACTACGGAGTTCTCGCCGACAGTTACTCCAGGCAAGATGATCGCATTGGCCCCGATCCAACATCCCTGTTTAAGAACAACGGGAGCCGAAGGATAATGCCCTTGATCGATAATTGGAATATTGGGGTCGTCAAAGCGGTGATTATGTACATATATATGCACCCCCGAACCCAGCATGACATTGTCTTCAATCGTTATGCCAGCGCCATCCCCACGAGGATCGGCAAACAACATGCTACCGGGACGAATAACTACCCGATTTCCTAAGTTAATTTTGGAACAACAAATAGCGTATGCACCAGGCCGGAACTCAGCTCCGTTACCAAAATATTTAAATTTTCTCTCACACAGTGCACGCATGGTCGACTTGAAATGCAAGCGCCAGTGAGTGTAAGGAATGTCTGGCCCCAATCTGTCTGCAATTTTCCAAAACTTAATCCGATCCCAAACCTCGGACCACTTCATAACACATCCTTACCAACATGAAGATCATTTGACATAAGAAACTCAACAAACCTAAAATCAATCTCAGAATCGATATCTATTGAGCGTTCTTCTGGCATAACATAAAGTTTTGTATCCGCATTGAATACTGTACCTTTAACAAACAGAACAGCGTGTTTCCATACATAGATTGATGCATTCATGTCATAGCATTTTGGTGCATCCTGCCTCCTGACAACAGGAATTTCCAGAAGCTTGGATAATTCAACCCCCCCATTTTCATTCAACTCCACGAGGTTGAAATAGGGTGAACGGCGTGATGGCATAGCGGTTATAACATTCCCAGCGCCACTCTCCTCAAGAAGAGCAACTGCCATTTGAATATCCCCAACTGAGCGCAATGGAGAGGTTGCATCGAGATCCACTATGGTGTCAAAACTGCAGTTCTTCTGCCGCTCCACTTCCTCCACGCAGTGCCTAATCACCGGCAATTTGGCAGCCACATCGGTTGCTAGTTCATCCGGCCTTTTGATTAAATAATCAGCACCATATTCTTTCGAAATTTCAAGAATCAGGTCAGAATCACTGCTTACAGCAATCGCCTCAAACAGACCTGATGCTTTGGCTTGCTCAATACTATGCGCGATAAGTGGCCTGCCGAGAAGCGGCCGGATGTTCTTCCCCTTGACCCCTTTTGAGCCACCACGGGCACATATTGTACAAATACGTTTCATCGCACCATCCATTTCCCATGCCTAGCTGCCATTTCAGCCGCCTCAATCAACCTCAATGCTCCAAGCCCTTCGTCCAAGGAACATAGGGTATCCGTATCACCGGACAGAATTGCCTCGTGCATCGCACGATAGGAGTCATCCCGCTCGATAACATATGATTCGATGTCGCCATCGATTTTAATGGTTCCCTTAATGAGATCAGCCTCAAACGTATGCTTGGCGGTATTGATCAGCACGAAACGGCGTGCCGAGCGATCCAGATAGTTTAGTTGCAGCGTCACGATTGGACAGGCCGGAGTAACCAGCATTAGCGCAAAGACATCATCGCTAGTAATTTCCAAAGGACTAAAATGGCCGCCAATGGCACTTACCCGCTCCCAGCCGCCCAGCATCCACGCAAGGTAATCCAGCTCATGGCTAAGGTCCCTAAGCACTCCCCCACCTTGTTCAGTACTGGCGGAATAGGATGCGCGGTAATCAGTTGCCGGCCTCCAGTCAGGAAGATACTGACCGACATAGGCCATCACGGATAGTATTTCCTCCCCTATCAGCAGATACTTGAGTCGCTGAATGACTGGATGAAACCTTAAATTATAAGCAACGAAGACTTTTCTGAATGCATCTGACTGGACCACCAGACAACGGTTGAATATTGGCTTCTCCACCAAAACGATTCCAGAAAACCCAAGTTGACCGACCATCAGCAATGTTTCATGGTGCTGAGTTGTCGCATTGGCGATGACTACATAGTCAGGAAGCTCCGTTTTTAACGCTTCCGCCAAGTTATGGTAGACCACAGTGAAATCTACTTCACGTTGGCTTACGACCGCCGTACGACAACCTAGTTCCGATAATAGCCTTGCATGCCTTGCTCCAATGGAACCATACCCAACAACCAATGTTTTCACGAAAAAATATCCTGATATTCACCATTGGCCCGGTTGTAGTCTGCTAAATGCCCAATATCAAGCCAATATTCTCGAATAGGAAATACCGTCGTTTCTTTTTTCAATCCGATCAATTTCTCAAATAGCGTAGGCATATCAAAGTAAGTATTCTGAGAAATTAAATCTAGTGCTTCCGGCTCCAACACGTAAATGCCGGCATTGACGAAAAACCGCTGAACCGGTTTTTCGTCAATGCTAACAATGCGATGGTCATCAATTTTCACAACACCATAAGGAACTTGAAAGTCATATTCCCGCACACACATAGTTGCACAGGCGCGATGCTCAGAATGAAAATCAAGCAGTTGTTTAAAATTCACTTTGGTTAGCAAGTCTCCATTCATAACCAATAATGATTCCGTTGGTTTTTCTGGGAGCAAGCTCAAGGCGCCCGCAGTTCCCAATCTCTGATCCTCATGTAGATAGTCAATATCGACCCCCCAGTTGGAGCCATCGCCAAAATGAGATTTAACGATATCAGCCATATAGTTAACTGAAATGTAAAATCGACAAAAACCATATTCAATAAAGTTTTCCAAAATGGTTTCAAGTAACGGCTTGTTACCAACTTTGAGCATCGGCTTGGGGCACTCATCGGTTAATGGGTGCAAACGGCTCCCCAAACCACCCGCCATTAGCACTACCCGATTTTCCCTGTTGTGCGATTGAATCAATTCATCGAGGAGTTCCAGCCCTTTCACACAACGATTTGCGTCAATTAACGGTATATGGCGCAGCCGCGTACGATGCATTGCAGCCAAAATTATTTCCCGACTTTCTTCTATACTTGCTACAGTCGGTTCCTGATTCATGATCCTATGTACAGGTTCGTCCAGTGACATGCCCTTCAAAATGCCACGACGAATATCGCCATCCGTAACCGTTCCAAGCAAGCGATTGCTCTTGCCCACAACCAGAACGATCTGCATTGCGCTTTTGTCGAGGATTCTAATGGCTTCCCGGATGGAAGCCACCGGCGCCACCAGCGTTTTTCTCCAGGTACTCATATTTTCAATTTCATCTTTTTCGCCGGAACACCTGCCACCATTGTGGCATCTGGTACATCGCGAATCACCACGGAACCTGCGGCAATAAGGGAATTACGTCCGATTGTAATTCCTTGAATCACAGTCGCCCCCGATCCAACGTGGGTGCTTTCCCCAACCTGAACCATGCCACAAAGCGTCACCCCCGGAGAAATATGGACATGATTCCCAAGCAGGCAATCGTGATCCACCGCAGCCTGTGTATTAATTATCGTATTAATCCCGATATGGCATCCGGCCTGAATCACTGCCCCCGCCATAATTTGCACGCCTTCGGAAAGAACAACATCTCCCGCAATTATTGCCGATGGATGAACAATGTTGGCGAACTGGTAGCCCCTGTGTCTATAGCGCTCAAACAAGCGGGTACGATGCGCAGCATCCCGAATCGTACCTACTCCATTCACAAGGCGTACAGATTCAGGTGCGTGCATTTCTATGATCTCATCACTACCCAACACCGGGATCCCCAAAAACATTTTCCCATACTTAGCTGAGTTCGAATCCGTCAGACCCAATATCTCAATCGAGTTAAGGCGCAACGCATCGATCAAAACCTTCGCATGCCCCCCCCCACCAAGAATAATCACCGGATAATTCAAGGTTGAACCTTATCGTCCTGCTGGTAATCTCTATCCGCGATCCTGCCCAACCACTCCCAATAATGGGCTGGGCTGATCCCATCGCCCGGACGTTTAACTGTGAGATTGTCCTGCGTGAGCAATTCGCCTTTACAAATGTTCCGGGCAGCCACTAGGCTTTTTCGCGCTACTAGTCTGTTTTTCCATTCCGATGCTGCCGGGTGTTTGAGAGTAGAACCTAGCGCCAATTCGACTTCACGGATGGAACGCACCATTTGCTTCAGTTCATCAGGCTCAAGTGATGCCTTTTGATCGGGACCAGGAAGATTTCTATCAACTGTAAAATGTTTTTCAATAATTACGGCCCCCATGGCGATAGCGGCAACCGGGATCGCAATACCCACGGTATGGTCTGAATATCCAACTGGCAGACCGAAAGCCCGTTGCAGGGTACGGATGGCACACAGATTGATATCGGCAAAAGGTGCAGGGTATTCTGTCGTGCAATGCAGCAACGTGACCTTGTCTTTTAGTGCCCTTTGTCCGGTTTCGGAACCATAGGCATTCTCGAAGCCTTGTACCGACGGTAACTCTTTGGGTAAAGTATAAGCGAATGCTAAAACTCCCAGCGCTGTTTCTATTTCCCCTAACGTGCACATGCCGGTGGAGAGGATAACTGGTTTCCCAGTTCGCGCTGCTTCGAACAAAAGTGGGGCGTTGGTAATATCGCCAGAGGAGAGCTTAATTCTGGGAAGAGCAAATTTGTGCACAAGCAAGTCCATGCTTTCCAGATCGAAGGGGGTTGAGAGAAACTCGATACCTTTTAGATGACATTGCCGAATTAAGACAAAATGCGCCTCCCTATCCAACTCTAGCTTTTTAAGCATCTCATAGTGAGACTCTGTGGAATCGGTGGTCTTCTGCTGATATTCCGCCTTAGGCGCCGTGCGACTGACTAGCTTATCTGCCTTAAACGTCTGGAATTTGACAGCATCCGCCCCGGCAGCTGCAGCCACATCGATTAATTGAAGCGCCCTATCAAGAGAACCATTATGGTTAACGCCAGCTTCCGCGATGATTAAAGTACGATTAGCCATTTGATAATTATTTCGCGAACGACTTGCAGTCGAATGATCGGAAACGATGATTTCCGCTTCGACTCATGTGAACCTCACAGATGCCTGCCATCCACCAACACTGGTATCGGCTCAAGCTGGCTTACTCATAATAATGTAGTTGGCCGCTGGATTTCTACACCGCCCAACCGTAAAGGTACAAACACCTGTTTTAACATCCTCTGAAAAGCCCATTTTGCCCAGCAAAGTAGCTACTAAATTGTTTTTATCTGAGGCAACGTATTTGCCAGTTACAATATCGCCATCAGATAGCATCATTGACAGAAAATGATTAAAAACAAAATTCTCCACCCCCCTACCTATAGTTCGGCAAGACATCAACCAATTGTCTATCTCCCAATCTTTAGATGTCTTCTCCGCAATAAATACGGATATTATTCCATAGTCACTATATTTATCTTTAAGGCGATAACAATAACAGAAAGAATTTTCTCGGGTAGCCGCCCCTTCTAATTCGCCACGGGTAAGCCTTTTCGTCGTCAGGTTGAACTGATTTGTTTTATGAATGAGTTCAAAGACCCGGTCAAAATTGCTTGCAGTTACCTTTTCAGGCGTTATCGCAAGGTTCAGATTTTTGAGAAACACGGAATAGTCGGCATGTTTCCCTGCCTCTTCTTTTCTTTGCCTTTCGGCGATATACATACTAGATTTTTTCGAGTCCTCTTTGTTAATTTTTCCTACGGTCAAATAGCCGCTACAGGACAAATACTCACACCATATTTCCGCATTCTCTGGAAGCTCTGGAACGATCACCTCTGGCAGATTGCTCTTAACCTCCTCTCGCTCAAACTTGGCGTCATCAAGAAACAATACACCCGTAGATGTCAAATTCAACTCCGTCAATATTTTTTGAATGTTTTCTGACTTTGGCTCCCAATTGATTTCATAGGCCACGAAGTCATCAAACTTCAGAACCATTTCTCTTCTATTATCAAATACTTTTTTTGCAAGCTCAAATGAGTTTTTAGAGCAAATCGCAAGCAACACCCCTGCTTCTTTAAGGCTTAATAAGTAATTTTGAAGCATGAGATAAGGATATCCAGTGGAATCCCTATCGAGCCCCACGCCCTCCCACCCAAGATCACCGACAACACCTTGCCAAAGCGTATTATCCAAGTCTGTAATCACGAGCCTGGTGGGTCTTCTAACCAAGCTTTCAATAAAACTGGCCAAGTAATTTCCATACAAAGGAAAGCAATTTGGGTGGCAACAAAGTTTGGCACTCATTAGATATTTTGAAGGGTGCCATTTTGCGAATCCGAATTCCATGATTAAAGGGTTGATATCGACAATGTGAACTATGTTCTCGAGTTCACGTTGCAGTTCTTTCCTAAAGGTACTGACTGACCGATAAAAGAACGACGTTTGATCAAAACCCTCCCTGAGACTCTCCGGCAAGACCAGAACAATTTCACTCCGGCTTTTTTCCTTATAGCGTTCCAGCAGGTCTTTTAGAACTATTGCAAATTCGCTTGCGCTTTTATTGCGATCGAAAACAATACGAGTAGACGACAACAGCAACAGTGTATAGTCCGCCCCGCACCGATACGTCTCGCTTTCCTGATTGTTGAGTTCAAACTCCCATTGATCAAAGGGTGCCTCGTATATGTTCGGGCTAATACCATTAAAAACAAGGGATGTATATATTGAATTTACTAGATATTGCGTTGAAAAATTTGCCAATACAGTGACTGATATTTTTGTCTTAGCTCTAGATTGAAGGTCTTCGCTTCTCGCCTCCTTAAATTTCTTGCCCAATTCCGAAGCAGTTGACGATGTACTAAAAATAAATTTATTAATCATTTCTTGATACGACAATACGATTCGTTCGGTCTGTCCGAATCAGCATCTGATCTAGTCACAAAAAAATTATCCTCGCAATTTGGATACCTGATCTTCAACGCTGAAGAAACACATAACTCCACATTTTGAGATTTTCTCGACATATCAATTGGATCTAATAGGCAGGGCAGCCCCCCCGTATCTTCCTCGATAAACCCCACCTCCAACAGGAGTGCCATATATGCTGGCCCACTACAATAAAAATCAGCATAATCGCAATCATTTTTTTTGAAAAAATTTAGACATTTTCTCGCTAATAACAAGCCTTGGCGCTTTCCAGATTCATTTTCCGGAAAAAAGAACTCCACCATCCTTGCCACCCGGATTCCTTCTTTTGTTTCGACAATTCTTACAGCACAAACCGCCGGCGAAGCTGGCTCGCCTTCAATGAATACGTAATACTTAAAAAAAGGGTAATCAATATAGCGATGGGTCAAATAGTCCCGATTCTTTAACGTCCCGTACATCATACTTGGATAATTGTCCCAATCCGGATTGAAGTTTTCCTTTGTAATTATACGAACCTCACTTGGAGAATCATGTTCCGCAATAACACCGACAAACTTATGCGATGCTTGAAAGTGGAACATTTTTTCAAGTTTGTCGCATTTAAATGCGTAAACCACCTTGGGAATTTTCTCCAGGAATTTGAATCCCATCTTGGCTACAATATTTTGATTCATCATACTGGCTCCTTGCCCAGCGACTATCGGAAACATCTCGGTTATCTTTTTCATCAACAAAGCACCTATACCGAAACGATAACCTTCCAATGTCATCCAATGCGCCATCCACGCGCCTTTAACTTCTTCCCGTCCCCACATAAATTTTGTAGGTATATATCCCAATAGAGAAATCAGTTTGCCTTCCTCATATGCCACAATTAAATTCGCCTCATCCTTATTCTCGTTACGTAGAAAAAACCAGTCGAAAAGAGGTCTGTTTCGGAGAACATGATTCTCACCATGAGTGGTCGCAATAAAACTATCTAATTGCTGCCAATTACTCATGGAAAACTTTGTTGAAATCGAGATTCTTTTTTTCATCTAAATTTCGGACTGGTATTGGGAAAACTGCATAATGCCTTTCCAGAAATGACCGTTTCTCCGTCAATCACCCCGAAAAAATTCAGTGATACAGCCGACACAGCCGTGGTCAACGCAGTAATTTCGACCTGGTAGTCAACCCTTTGCCCGATCAATACTGGTAGATGCATTTTCACGCTTAAATTATTAATAACAGACTGAGTACCGGGGATGTCATTACCCAACATACCTGATATCACTGACTGCACAAATAGGCCATGCACTATCCTGGCTTTAAAACCTTGTCGCTTCGCAAACTCAACATCCACATGCACTGGTGCAGCATCTTCGATCAATGCCGAGAACGCCTCAACCCGCAGTTCGGTAAAATGATAGCTTCGTTTAGAAACCATCCCAACGATCAAATCGTTAAAAGAGTAGTTACCCACGATACCCCTTGTCAAACAACAACCTAACAAAATCCCCAACATTTTGCAGGCTTACCAACTCATCTGTAGATAATGACAATCCCGTCAATGCCTCAATTTCCACAATTAGTGTGATGTGATTCAGTGAATCCCAGTTAGCCACATCAGAAGCACTTAAATCCGCTGTCAACACAAGAGAAGGGGAGTCCAATACCTCCCGAAAAATCGGTGTAAGGCTGTCAAATATGTTCTTGTTCGTCATTTAAGTTTTCCCCTTATCTTTTTGTCACAATAAATGCCACATTAACCGGCACAAGATCCCCATCTTTCTTCGGAGAGTATGCAGGATCTACAGAACTATCAACTATTTCAAATCCGGCATTGAGCAACTGCTCAGCCACCTCGTCCGAATTCCGATACAGATAAATATGATCTGCATTTGGTGCATTTATGGCAGCAGATATTAATCCATACCCTCCCGGTATTAACATGCATGATAAAGAGTCTAAGAATATTTGTGGATTTTCTAAATGTTCAAGCACCTCAATACTTACCAAGAATTCAGCAGCGGGCATCACTGGGTTTTCTATGATGTTTCTTAGATTTGTCTCGTATCGTTTATCCACGTGATGTTTTTCCAACAACATTAAAGTATGTTCAAGTGAATATGGACTTAAATCAAACCCTTTTCCCGTCAAATTAGAACGTGTAAGCATTTCCTTTGAATAAAACCCCGTACCCACACCAATATCATAAAAAACTTTCCCGTCCCCACTTCCCACAAGTGGTAAAAACTTTTCCAGAAAGAACATATGCTGCAAAAAATGATGCCTCCATAAATAATGCGATAGCAAGATTCCTGGTAGGTAAAGACCAAACATATATTCTTTGTTTTGATAAACCTCCGAGGCCGCCTCTTCATATGTTTTGTTATCGTATGCTTTTGTCTTCTGAAACTTCACCTGTAACTTCATTGAATCCAGGGCAAATTTCCCATACCCCATTACAGCCTGATCGATACGTTTCTTATCCTTGGCAAATAACACCTCCAACTCTCTTTCAAAGAGTCTTAACCAGTGATCACCAAAAGTATCTATCTGTTTCTGTATAACACCAGAAAAATAAGGGAATCGTTGCCGAAGAGCGTCATAAAAAAAACCGACACTAGAGTAGTCATCAAGCTTCATACAAACCTAACAATATGTAATTTAATAAAAAAACCACCCCCGGCAAAGCCAGTGGCTTGTGTTGTGAGCGCCTCGAAGGCGTCCATTAAACCGCGAGCCGCCCTTGGCGGCTTACTCCATTGGAAGCTTCATTTGGTCATAGCGCTCGTCTTCCTCTTCCTGATTCCGGATGTACGCTCGCACCATATTCTCGTCCAGACCGACTGTTGAGACAAAATACCCTCTGGCCCAGACATCTCGCCCAAATGCCGACGTAGAACCCCAAAAATACGCTTCTTTCGCATCTTCGGAATAAACACCATGTGATATTTGCAGTCCCATCTCGTATGACTCAGACTCTGGTAATCTTTCATTGTGAATTTCCTTTCTCTTGGTAGAGTTCAGAAATTCACGCAGACCGTCGTAAAGATCAAACCTCGGTGAGCCCCCCGGCAAAGCCGGAGGCTTACATTTACAAGTTATAAGATATATCTGCGAACACTGAAACAGCATAATGATTAGCCACATCAAACGCGCAAATCTGCCCCTTGCACTATATTTTTCATCAAATACATGTTTCCCACCCCAATCACTTCAGGAGTGATCGCTGGTTGACCAGAGCCCAGTGATTTAGGATGCAAACACTTCTAACGAAATTTAGCGCCGACAACCAAGTTGCTAGACCAATGCATCCTGCGTCCAGAAAGCCTGGGGAGCCAAGCCGCTTTTGGGGAGGTCGTTTGTATCAAGGCGGGGAAGTTCAAATAAATTCGACGAGTCCAATCGAGCTAACGCGACTTTGGTGGTAAACGCTACGGCACAATTCTTATCGT
This sequence comes from Sulfuricella sp., assembly GCA_018336195.1. GTDB lineage: Bacteria > Pseudomonadota > Gammaproteobacteria > Burkholderiales > Sulfuricellaceae > JAGXQV01. The sequence continues at coordinate 12,951 of JAGXQV010000049.1, forward strand.
TTAAAACTCCTAAAGTTTCATGCGTATAATCCCCATAGGGGTAGCTGAAATAAAAACCTTGCCGTGACACGCCGATACGCTCAAGCATGTCCAGAGATCGATCAATGTCCTTTGCCTGATCTACTGGCGAAAGGCTGCTGAGCCAATAATGGGCGTAGCCATGGCTTCCAATCTCCATCCCTTGTGCTAGCATCTCCGCAAGATTTTCTTCAGACATATAAAGCTCATCGGCAAACCCAGACTCATCTTCGGTCACATATCGACGAAATAACTCATCGGCTATACAACTTCGCAGGCGCTCTGGCAATGCGTGTTGCAACATGCGCTTGATGTATATATCTTCCGCCGTGTCATAACGACTAGTTTTCCATAACTGTTCTCGATATTCCTTCAGGGAAAATAAGTCAAACTCACTTCGAGCCGAATCGATGGCTCTTTCGATTTGGCTAACGAGCGATTCATGATCGCTGGAATTGGCCAAGAGAAAATGAATTTTATTTACGTCCAACATTTTTCTTTCTGATACTGCACAGGCAGGCGGAAAGAAAACCCCTTTTTTTTTACGGCGTTTTAACACTGGGAGCACATAGCGATAATGGTCAGAATACCCATCATCAAAGCTCAACAATAATGGGTTGGTCGGCAGAGGACATCCGCCATTGGTGGCCTCGACCACATCCGACACAGACACCACATTGTAGTGTCGATCAATGTAATCGATCTGCCCTTCAAAATCTGCTAACTCCAGCCCGCGAATCGAGGGATGCTGAGAACCAACGATTGGACGGACATAGTGGTACATTAGTACTGTAAGTTTATTATTCATAACAAACTACGTCTTTGAATGAGAGACGGCATCTGATCGAAAAAATGCTTCTTTAACAAAGTCCCCGGTTCAACAACATTTTTCAACTGATCCTTGATACGGACTGAACTATTTCCATCACCATAAGGATTGAACGTTCCGGAACAATCCGTTGCCAGAGCCTGATGAATGGCTTTTTCGATTGCATCTGCCTTAGGTGCACAATCTATTACCGAGGTAGCATGAAGCCGTCCTTTTTGGCGATCCCCGATATTGACGGTTGGCTTTCCAAAGGATGGCGCCTCATACAAACCGCTGGATGAATTCCCCACCACTGCGTCAACTTGGGACATAGCGCTTAAATAGCGAATTTGACCTAAGGAAGTATAGCTTCGCGCATTAGAATGAGAGGCCACAAAGTCATCTATTAGTCTGGTTATGGCTCGCCCACCAGTATCGGAATTAGGCTTGGTAAAAATCAGGCCCAGATTATTTCCGAGATTGCTGAGCGCAGTTAATAGCTCTTGAGTCTGAATCTCTGCTGATTGCGCCTCCAAGGTAACAGGATGAAAAGTGACCAATAGATTTCTTTTCATCAACTGGAAATCAAGAGACGATTCCAATTCGCTACGTGTAAGCAATTTCATCTTTTTAATAAAATCTATGCAAGGGCTTCCAACGTTAAAAATCTGCTCCGGATTTTCTCCTAATTGCTGTACCCTGTGCGCAGCTATCTCGTTAGTTACAAAGTGTAGGTGTGCCATTTTTGTAATACTGTGCCGAATGGCCTCGTCAAACGCACCCTCCGTGATGTCACCGCCAGCGATATGAGCCATCGGTATTCTTGCTATTAGGGCTGCTTGTGCCGCTGCAAATATTTCATAGCGGTCGCCAAACAACACGAGGATGTCTGGCCGTAATTGATCCAAGACGTCGGCAAACCCGATTACTCCTAACCCTATAGACTTGGCGATTCCCACTGTCGTATCGCTAGACAGAAGCATTTCCACCTTGCCATCAATAGCAAAACCATCCCCCTCAATAACTTTGTAAGTCAGGCCGAATTCTGGCGACAGGTGCATACCAGTAACAACAATCTGGAGTTGTAAATCCGAGTCGTTTTGGATTTCTCTGATAAGCCAATACAGCAAACCATATTCAGCTCGGCTGCCGGTAACAACGCATATTTTGCGTTTATGCATCAGCATGTTGCTCTGCCAAGCGTTTCATAGATTTAGCGTAGTGATCGGCCCTATGCCGCAAATCGCGCCGAAGAAACATCATGTTTGACGAAATCCCCTGAACGACGCATCTCTCTCCATGTAGAGACGACGCGCCGCTTCAACGGCTTTAGCGCGAGCGTGATCAAAATAGGCATTCAACAGCGTCACGTTAGCTTCATACAATGCCTCATGGAACTCATGATCTGAGATGTCAGTAAAATTTACTGACAGCAAATCAGAGTTCACATGCTTGTTCTCATAAAAATCCTCACAATCCTTCAATAGTCCTTTTTTAATCGCATATTCATATAATGGTGCCCCAGGATACGGAGTCACAGGTCGAATGGTGCGTAGCTGCGCATGGTCGTCATATTTAAGCAAAAACTCCACCCCCAGTCGCAACGATTCACGGGTTTCTCCAATATTGCCGAAAATAATGTTATAGCCAGGGCTAATTCCAGCATCAAGCGTATTTTGTATACCTGCATGGATCATTTTGATCGTCAAGCCTTTCTTCATCGTAAAAAGTGCTTTCTGATCCATCGACTCAATTCCGTAATTTATAAACACACATCCAGAGTCTTTCATCAGCTTCAACACATTCGGCTTTGCGTAATTCAGGCGACCACTACATTCCCATTTAATTTTTAGACCAGACTTAAGGATACCCTCACTTATTTCCACTGTGCGCTCTTCAGAACTCATCAACAATTCATCTGAAAATGCGATGTAAGTAACATTATAAGTTTTATTGAGGATACGAATTTCTTCCAGAATACGTTCTACTGAACGTTCCCTCAAACCTTTGTCCATGCGATAGCAAAAATTGCATTTAAACGTACAACCACGCCCCGATAGCACAGGCAAGCAACGCTCACTATTTTTTACATGCGGCATCCGCATCATCGTATAGTGTTCCATGGGAAATAGATCCCACGCAGGAAAAGGAATTTCATCAATGTTAAGAATCAGGCCACGCGGAGGAGTTCTTATACATTTACCATTGTCGTTATAGGCAATTCCAGCCACCGAATCCAGGGTACGTTTTTTCTGTAACGCATCGATGATTTCAATGGCTGTTCGTTCGCCCTCACCAATCACAATTACATCGGCTTGGGTCTTCCTCATAAAGTATTCTGGTTCGGGGGCGGGGCCGTGCCCCCCCAATAGATAAAATGGCCGGTTCTTCGCCCGATTGATCGCTTCAGAAATCTTTAACAATTTCCGATATTGATAATATCCTCCGATTACGCTAACGCCGACTATATCGAATACTTCCGTATCCAACAGGCTTTGCAGATGGCTCTCCGGCCAATGGTAAACGTCCTGATTGTATACCGTCACCTCATGCCCAGCATTGCGCCAAACGGCTGCTATGTAAGCCAATCCTTGGGGAAACCAGTTAATGAATGAATCGTTATCGTAAACAACAAGCAGGATGCGCAAACAGACCTCCACTCTTTAATTTTTCTAGCTCCGGACAGCTACCTATTTTTCAAAGATGACCACTTAGATAGGGCGAGCTAGGGATGTTTATCAAACGTTGCTCAATATCTTCAGAAACACTCAAGCTATCCATTCGTGGACAGGACTTATATATTTCCAGTTTATGCATGAGGGTCCATACTGGGCGAGTCATGATTCCAAGGCTGTTGGTAGCATCCAGTAGGGAGTCACGCTGATTTGCGAAACGTTTGTTCAACAACACGGAATTTAACCAGTAATTACTTTTTGAAAATTCTGGCTCAGTAAAGAAATTTATCTCGTCAATTCCAGCAAAAGCACTCCTGTAATTTTGTGCTAGCGCTCGCTTGCTCTTTAAGAAGTTCGGCAATTGCTCGAGTTGCGCACACCCCAGTGCAGCATTTATATTTGGCATCCGATAGTTAAAACCTATTTGATCATGAATAAATGACCACTTATGTGGCACTTTTGCGGTATTTGACAGGTGCTTTGCCTGCCTTCCCAACTCTTCGTCGTTAGTCAGAATGGCACCACCACCGCCAGTAGTGATGACTTTGTTACCATTAAAACTCAACGCGGAAATTCTGCCCCAATTTCCGGTATGCTTGCCCTTGTAATAAGACCCCAATGATTCTGCGGCATCCTCAACCAATTCAAGCTTGTATCGGCGACAAACTTCTACCAACGGATCAATATCAACCGGATGGCCGAAAGTATGCATTGGCAAGGCCACCTTGATGCGGCGCCCAGTTTTCTTATTTAAACAATCATTACCACGAATTTCGGCAATTTCTCCTAGATATTGATCAAGTTTATAAGGGTCAAGTCCTAAAGTGGCTTGTTCACTGTCTACGAAATGGGGAACTGCGCCACAATAGCTAACGGCGTTCGCTGTAGCTACAAAGGTCAATGTCGGCACCAACACCTCATCGCCCTCTTCCACGCCCGCCAATTTGAGGCAAACATGCAAAGCTGCCGTTCCATTAACCACAGCGACAACGCGCTTTACCCCGGTATAATCGGCCAACTGTTGCTCGAACCGATCAACGAACTGCCCTACCGATGACACCCACCCGGTGTCAAGACATTCCTTCACATATGCCCACTCGTTGCCAGAAAAGTGGGGTTCGTGTAGAGCAACAGGTTTATGGCCTGCCGACAATACAAACTTTAGTGCATCGATAATTGCTGCTTGGTTAAAGTCGCGCATTTGTCCAGGTGCAGGCTTTATATGTTGTAAATATCAGTCTTATAGCGTTTGAGATTCTCAGGATTGGTAAACCAGGCAACCGTTTCCGCCAAACCACGCTCAAATCCTTCTCTGCCACCGTATACCGGCTCCCAGCCAGTCAATTCTTTGGCTTTGCTGTTATCCGCCCAGAGGCGATCCACCTCGCTTCTCTCTGGGCGCAAACGAGCATGCTCAGTTTCGATCTCAATTTCGGCATCCATAATGCTGGCGATCAAACGCACGGTATCGCCCATCGATATTTCAAAGTTACTGCCGATATTGATCTCCTCGCCGACCGATTTGTCCGATTCAGCGATATCAACGAAGCCACGCACCGTATCCATAACAAAGTTGAAATCTCGGGTTGGATGCAGAGCGCCCAGCTTGATTTGCCGCTTGCCGTTGGCAATCTGTGTGATTACTGTAGGAATGATTGCCCGCGCGGATTGCCTCGGTCCATAAGTGTTAAATGGCCGGATAATAGATACAGGGGTATTAAATGCATTGTAGAACGACATGGCGATCTGGTCGGCTCCGATTTTTGTAGCCGAGTAAGGTGATTGCCCCTGAAGCGGATGATCCTCGGTAATTGGAACGAATTTGGCTGTCCCATAGACTTCGCTGGTGGATGTATGAACCACTTTTCCCACCCCAAGCTCGCGCGCTGCCTGAACGACGTTCAGAGTTCCCTTGATGTTCGTGTCCACGTAAGTATCTGGGGAGTGATACGAGTAGGGAATAGCAATTAAGGCTGCTAGATGCAACACAATATCGCATCCTTTCATGGCGGTCCGTACCCCATGAGGATCACGTATGTCACCGGCAAAGACCTCAAACTTACCCTTAACATCCTCGTCACAATGATCCAGCCAACCCCATGAGTTGAAGGAGTTATATAACACAAAGGCGCGCACATCATGCCCACTACGTACTAGCTCTTCGGTAAGATGCGAGCCGATGAATCCATCCGCCCCGGTAACAAGGATCTTCATAAAATCAATCAACTAGCTAGAATTACCATCTAATTTACCTGGTATATGTCCGTAGGGCAGCCCAGATAGCCTTTTTATAAAGTTCTGTCAGGGGACTTTTACATCAGCAGAAACTTGTGCCTGCCCTTTCCTGAGCGACCGCAGACGCTGCTCGACAAATGCCAATAAATCGGGAGCGAGATCGTTGGATGCCTTGGCCTGATTAAAGGCTTCCAAGGCATCCGCCAAACGATGTTCAGCTTGCATGGAAATTCCTAGGCCCATCTGCCACGCTGCTGAAGGAGCAAGTTGCAGCGCTGCCTGATAATACTCAATGGCTTTTTTATGCTGATCAGTACGTTGCAGCAAAGCCGCCAAAAAAGCTTGGTACCCTGCGTTATCCATAGCGTGGGGCAAACTTCGATAAAGTGTTTCCAGCGCCGCCCGCGCATCCCCGCGCTCCACCTGCAAACGGGCCAGAGCCATGGCGAAGCCATACTGCTCGGCGTTCAGGTTGACGCCTTCCTGCAATACCAGTTCCGCAGCCTGAAACTGCTTTTGTTCAACCAGCAAGCCGGCCAACGCCTGTCGAGCAGACGCCTGATACTGATCGAGCCGGAGGGCGTCCTCCAGGCCGCTGCGCGCTTCTGAAACCCGCCCCTGCTGGAGCAGAGAAAGCGCCTTCTGGTAATGGTGAAGCGCCTGCTGCTGAGGCGTCACCAATTTCATAGCATCTGCCGCCCTGATTTTTCCGCTGCTTTCCCTAGAAGGTTTCTTGGGAAACGACGGGGGCGCATCTTGGCTGCCAAGCGGCTCGGAGTCAGTCTTGACAATGGACGATTCGGCAAGAGCTTCCGCTTTTTTGGCCGCACTGGAGACCCCAGCTTTTTTCGCCGATTTTTCATGTTTTCCGATTTTTTCGGCCTGCAAGGCGGTTTCATCCATCAGTTTTTTGGCGATCTCCGCCAACTGCTTGTCTTCATCAAAACTTGACGTGGCCTCAGCCGGCTTTTTTTGTGGGAGTGCACTCGGAACCTTACCCGAACTGGCCGCTTTCATATCCGCCACCATGGGTTTGGAGTGTCGTTGCCACCAAGTCCAACCGTAGACTCCGCCGCCTCCGGCTGTCACGATGAGTAGCAGGCCCAGAATAGCGGATCGTCGACGACCTGCAGGAGTCGTGGCAACAGCCCGAACCCCGTCGGGAAGTGAACTGTCGCGCCCTCCCCGACGTTGATCCAGTTTTTGCAGCATCTGGTTGATGATGCTCATGTCAAGTCAGCTTCCATTTCCAGAACGGCTTTTTCTTGATGGCAGGCGTATCCGCCACGGCAGCCTTGACATGCTGGTCGGAGACTTCGCCCTTCCCTTCCCCGTAGGCGAGCATCATCGCTTTGTGCGCGAGAATGTTAACCAACCGGGGAAAGCCGTTGCTCGCCGTGTAGAGGCGCCGCATAGCGGCTTTGTTGAACAGCCGGCCGCCCCGATAGCCGGCGACGGTCAGCCGATGTGCCACGTAGGACTCAAGCTCGTCTTCGTCCAGCGGCCCGAGGTGATATTGAAAGGTAATGCGCTGCTTCAATTGGCGAATCGATTCCAGTTCAAGTTTCTGGTTAAGTTCCGGCTGTCCGACCAAGACAACTTGCAACAGCTTGATCTTCTCGGTTTCGAGATTGGTCAGCAAGCGTAAGGCTTCCAGCGTATCCAGCGGCATTGCCTGGGCTTCGTCGATACAGACGAGGGCATGCTTGTTCTTGCGTGCCACGTTGAGCAGAGCCAGCGTCAGGGATTTCAACAAGCGGTGCTGGTTGACGTTTTTGTCCAGCGTCACCCCGAATTCGTCCGCCAGCGCCATCAACAAGGTGCGTGGCTCCAGAAACGGGTTACTGATGTAAGCCGTAGTGTAATCTTTGCCCAAGCTCGCGAGAAACTTGCGACACAGCAAGGTCTTGCCGCTCCCCACTTCGCCGGTAAGCTTGATAAAGCCCTCACCGTTCCTGGCGGCTACCAGCAGGGTGTTGAGCGCTTCCTGATAACGTGAGGACGCGTAAAAAAAACTGGTATCGGGAGTAATCCCGAAAGGTGCTTCCCTCAGGCCGAAATGCTCGTTATACATCGCGTGCCGGAAACCTTATTCCCTACCGCTCATGGCCTGGACACGTTGCGAAGTATCCAGAATATCGCGTGTCCAGTCGCTTTCGTCCTGCACAACCGTAGGCTTAAGCAAAATAACCAACTCGGTCTTGGTGGAAGCACGCTTGGTTTGGCCAAACGCGTTGCCGACAGCCGGAATATCCTTCAACCCGGGCATTCCCGAAAAATCGCTCTGGCTGGTTTGCTTCATCAACCCACCGATTGCCACAATCTGCCCATCGTGCGCACGCACGATGCTGTCGGTTTCACTTACCGATGTCGAGGCCACCGGCAAGGTCAGGGTTCCAGTGGTTCCCCCCATATTGATGACCTTATTGGTTTCGCTGACACGGGTAACAGAGGGGTGAATATGTAAGATGATATTGTTCCGCTCATCGATCTGTGGCGTAACATCCAGAACAATCCCAGAAAAGAATTGCTGGAGATTGACCGACGGTGTGGTCGTGGTTGCGGTTCCAGTGGTGGTTGTCGACGTAGCGCTCGTCACATAATAATCTTCGTTCCCCACCTTGAGTACGGCTTTCTGATTGTTCAAGGTAGCAATCCGCGGACTCGACAGCACTTGGACATTCCCCTGGCTTTCCAGAAAGGCCAGCATCGACGCGAAACTACCGGTCTGGAACGCTAGTCCGAATAACCCGCCGGTTCCTTTAAGGTTCGCGCCCGGCGTTGCGGTAATCAGCGAGGAAGTCAAATCGCCTGCAGAGCCGACACTTGCATCACCCGGCACACCTATCGATAAACGACTGTTCGAGCCACTTTTGAAGGCTGCCCAATTGATCCCGGTCTGGTAACCATCGCTCAACGTAATTTCAAGGATCTTCGCTTCAAGGATCACTTGGCGTTCGACGGAAAGCTGAGAGGCGCTTAGAAATGTCGCGATATTTCTTAACTCAATTGGGGTAGCCCGCACCACAATTACGCCAGATTGCGGGCTAACCACCACACTTCGCCCTTCCCTGTTGCCAACAATTGCTTCCAACGACTTGGTCAATTCTTTCCAGAAATCGCTGCTCGATGCGGTAGCTATGCTGGTACTGCCCCCACCGGAGGAACCTGCCGTCGCCCCCCCAGTTCCGCCCGGGGTAGGGGTTCCCCCTGTTGTTCCTGTTGTCCCGGTTGATCCCGCCGCAACCCTAATATTGGTTGCTCCAGTCCGCGAGCCAACCAGGTAATTTACCTTGAACACCCGCGTTTGAATCGTTTGCGGTTGAATATAGATACGGGTGCCGTCCACCTTGTATTCGTAACCGTTGATTTCCCGAATTGCGTCGAGCGCTTCAAAAACCGTCACATCCTTCAGATTGACGGAAATCACCCCGGTCAGATCAGGCGACATCAACATGCTATAGCGCGTCCCGGATACGATCCCCATGAACACTTGGGCTGCCGGTGCATTATTTACCACCAGATCGAAACGCGGTTCCTGGGATTTACCGCTGGCCTTGGGCATTTCAATCCGAAGGGGCGGCAACAAAGCGTTCTTGACGGCATCGGGTTGGTCCGGTTTGGCGGGTTGCGCCGCCTGCTTCAATTCGTCGCTGATGCGCTTGTGGGTCTCACCGTAATCCCCCTTGACAGGAGGGTTTGCACAGCCGAAAAGCAGACTTGCCGAAGCAACAGCTAATGTGAGCCACACTCTATTTCTTGCCCAATTTTGCAGTTGAATCATGATTTGACCTTTTTTCCGGTTGTGGCGCCGGATTTCCTTTTTTTCACTTTAACGATTTCATCGGGCGGTAAGATGCGCTCTTTTTTTTCGACTTCTGGAAAAAATTTCAATACCTGCACCCCATCCTCGCCTTTCAGCACCACTTCACTAGGCAAGACCTTAACCAACCGAAGGTCGCCGAACTTTCCGCCAAGTTCCACTGTTTGTCCGCTAATGACCGCGGCCTTGCGGGTTGCTGAGAGCATTATGGACTGCAACACCGGCAAGGCTGGCGCGGCTTTTTCCGTTTCCTCGCCAAACGCCGACCCGAGCGGCCCCAGCACCGACGGTGGACGTGTCGGATCAGGCAGATTATCGAGGGCAAGGCACGCTTTGGGCACGGCAAGCAACGACAGGATTAAAGCGAATACCCGACCGCGCACAAACAAAGATTGGGTCATCGTGCGATTATGACAGAAAAATCGTTTATCCCTTGTCAAACGCTCAACCACACCCTTTCGAGGCTTAGGGTATACAGTGTCAGCGTCAACACGACCCGGGGATAATCTTCAACCCGGAAGTCCGCTTCTCCCCAAACCACCTTCCACGGCAATTTTTCCAGCAGGGCCAGATATTGCAACAAATCGTGATAACCGCCTTCGATGGTCATTTGCACGCCGTGACGATAAACCAGCGAAGTCTCCTGACCAGGAACACCGGCTTTCCGGCCACTTACCGGGCGATTCTCCAGCGCCGTGGCTGCCGGTAGCGTTTTTAGCGTAATCAGGCGCAAACGGGGATTCTGCAACAACAGGTCTTCAAGCAAAGCCGCTTTTTTTTCAGGCGAAACCAGCGTTTTCTGTATGCTTTCCAGAGGGACTTCGGATTCTGCGAGTTTATGCTTCAAGTCCTGAATTTTTTTGCGGATTTCGACGTTGGGATCGATTTGGTTGGAAATTGCCATGCCCTGCAACTTCTTTTGCAGCGCATCCAACTGACCATATCGTTCATTCAACTGTGCCGAAAGGGCTTTCTGCTTTGTCCGCAATGGATCGATGAGAAACAGGTTGACCGGGGTTATCAGGACCACCGCCATCATCAGGAAAACCAACCCCCTTTCACGAAGCGCCAAGGCGTCGATACGCTCCGACAGCTTTCGCCATTTTTCCTTCATGCCTTACCTCGCCTTTCCTGCCTCGTCTCTGGACAAATCGCCATCCCCAGAGCGCAAGCTGAATTCGAAATAACCGTCCTGAGTTTTTTCCTTCGACACACTGACTACTTTGGAAAACTGCATATCCAGCGAGGAAAACGACTGCCCTTGCATAACTTTTTCCTTGCCCAGGCGCTTTAGATAGTCCGGCACCAGATCTGGGCGCAGCGTTCTTCCTCCGAGGGACAATTTGGCACCGCCTTCGCGGAGACTGAAATTAGTGAGCCACAAGCCATTCACGCTTTGTCGCGCAAAAGCCTTGAGATATTCGGAAAACCCGCGCGATCCGCCGGTCAGGGAACTCGACTGAATCCCCAGGATTTCTTCGCGGTCACGAACTTGGCGCTCCAATTCCTTGGATTGTTGTTCCAACTCCTTGCTTTTCTGGCGGGGACCTAAATCACCGCTTGCAGCTTCCAAGCGCTTCTTTTCAGATTCCAGCCGCTGCCCTGCATCGGCTACTTCCCTGGACAACCTGTTGGTTTGATACGCCGCATAGGCATAAAAGCTCAGTGCGCCAACCAATACCAACGCCAAGGCCTGAAGGATCGTGGCCGTAGAAAAATATTTCTTCTGCCGCAGGAAAATTGGGTTGAAAAGGTTGATCTGCTGCGTCACAGCGACTTTTCCTCATGCCGAAGCGCCGCGCCCAGCGTGAAAAAACAGCGCGACAACTGATCCTGCTGCAACCCTGCCGATGCCTTTGAAAAATCAAAGAGTTGGTGGAGATCAACGGTTTCGACCTCCAATTGAAGATTCCTCGCCAGATAACTCTCTAGCCCCATGGAAAGTGGTAAGGGAGCCATCATCAGGCGGGTCAACTCGATTTCGTGAAACTGCCGGTCGAAATAGTCGAAAGAACGCTGCAATTCCATGACGATACGATCAAGGTAGCGCTGCCGCTGATCGGTGTCCTCCTGAAGGAGCTGCGATAGTGGCGCTTCGATATGCCGCGACAAGTACAATTCGGTATCGCAAGTTATCGTCAGCAACCCCCCTTCCTCGTCAAACGACAGCAACGCCAACCCTTTTCCCGGTTGTTCCAGCATGACGGCGATATTGCGTTGGGCCATCTCCGGGATGTCGATAACGGACAAGGGGATGCCGGCTTCCTCGAACAAGGTCACGTAACGCTGGATCACCTCGTTGCGGGTGGCAATTGCATACATGCCGTGATTCGGCGCCACCCCCTTGTCGGTGGGAATGCGCAATACATCAATCGCCGCATCGTCGATGTGATAATCGAGCAGATCCTTTATTTTCCATCTAATTGCTGTTTTCAGTTCATCCTGGGGTACGTTCAGGATTTCCACCGGCAAAACCTGGTATTCGTTTAATCCCAGTAAGGTCAGGCACTGATACTGGCCAAAACGCATCTCCCTGGCGAATTGCGCCAGCGCATCGGGGTCGGAAGCAGCGCTGATCGGTTCAATGGCACACATCAACACCTCCGGTCGAGCAGCCCCCACCCGACGAACATGCACTAGACACAGTTCCCCCGACATGAAGCTGATCGCCAGCCACCCGTCTTTGTGTTCGGACTTGCTGAAAAGATGCTTGAGAAATTCCAAACTTAACGCCATATATTCAAAATTCGAAAGCCATTTGCGCGCCGACTTCTTTCCCAACCAACCGCAACTTTTCCAACGCCAGCGCGGTCAGGCGAATGTTACGCCGCTCCCCCGGCAACCTCACCACGTAATTTTTCTTTCCCAGGGCAACCAAATGCAGGGCAGCCGCATTTTGCGAAATCCCGAAATGGTCGGCGATCTCCCGCTGGGTGGGATAGTCGCGGTTCGACTGGAAATAGCGGCCCAAATACACCAATACCTCCGTCTGGCGCTTCGTCAGCGTCGGCAAAACTCGCATCCCCGTTAATTCCGGGTTCTCTTCCAATTGATCCGCCATGAGAAATATTTACACAATCTCCTTATCGTAAACAATCTATTCCAGATGAAAACACTTGTCAAATAAGTTTTCAAACCAGTTTTTCAATCGGTTTACGGCTCCGGCCAAATTCCGTATAGTTGGAGAAAATCACCTTGGATATCAGGCAAATGAATCAAATCATCTCGGTCGCCGAGCCGAATTACCTCGGTTTATCGATTGCTGCCTTTTTCGGCACAACGGTGGAGTCCACCGAAACTTGGCTGATTACCGGGATTACTGGGTTCCGGGGCTGAATCCTTGCAATTTGCCGCCCCCAAGCTGTTGTTCCTCGTCACCGAAGACTGGTATTTCTGCTCGCATCGTCTCCCGCTCGCCTGCGCCGCTCGCGACGCCGGTTTCGAGGTGGCAGTTGCCTGCCGGGTTCGTGAACACGGGGAACGTATCCTCGCTGCCGGATTGAAGCTGATTCCCATCCAATTACAACGAAGCAGCCACAACCCCTGGCGCGAGCTCGCCGCCATTGGGGAAATCGCCGCGATCTACCGTCGCGAGCGTCCCACGCTCGTCCACCACGTCGCCTTGAAACCAGTTCTATATGGCTCGCTGGCCGCAAAAATTGCCGGCATTCCGGGCGTCATCAACGCCTTGGCGGGAATGGGCTACGTGTTCACTTCCAGCAAAATCCCGGCGCGTCTGCTGCGGCCTTTCGTCACTCTGGCGTTCCGCCTTCTGCTGGGAAGGGGACGGATCATCCTGCAAAACCCCGACGACCGCGCCGCCCTGCTGAACAGCGGCGTGGCCAAAGCCGCGCAAATCTCCTTGATCCGTGGTTCCGGCGTGGATACCCGGCACTTTGCCTTTAGCGCCGAACCCGACCATCAGCCGCCCGTCATCGTCCTGCCGGCGCGCATGTTGGGGGACAAAGGCGTGGGTGAATTCGTCGCGGCGGCACAAGCCCTCAAGGCGCGGGGCATCGCCGCGCGTTTCCTGCTGATCGGCGAACGCGACCCCGACAACCCCGCCGCGATTCCGGTCGCGCAGCTTGAGGAATGGCACGCCTCGGGGATAGTCGAATGGCTGGGACGACGAAACGACATGGAACAACAACTGGCCCAGGCGAATATCGTGTGCCTGCCCTCCTACCGCGAGGGGCTACCCAAGGCACTCCTCGAAGCTGCGGCCTGCGGACGTGCCATCGTCGCCACCGATGTGCCGGGCTGCCGGGAAATAGTGCGTGACGAGTACAACGGCCTATTGGTTCCAGCCAGAAACGCCGAAGCCTTGGCAAACGCTCTGCGCCGCCTCATCGAAAATCCCGACCAGCGCCGCGAATTCGGACGGCGCGGACGGGAAATGGTGGAACAGGAATTCTCGGTGGAAAAAATCACCGCCGAAACCCTGGCCCTGTACCGGGAACTACTGGCATGAAAAACGTCCTGGTAAGCGGCGCCGGCGGCTTCGTCGGACAGGCGCTTTGCCCCCTGCTGGAAAGCAGCGGCTGGACGGTATGCAAGACCAGCCGCCACCCCCGCCCTGGTTTTACCGGGATCGGCAACATCGGCCCGACCACCGACTGGCGTGTAGCGCTGGAAGGCGTGACTGCGGTCGCCCACCTCGCTGCGCGGGTGCATGTGATGCATGACGAAGCTGCCGACCCGCTCGTGGAATTTCGCAACGCCAACCGCGACGCCAGCGCCAATCTGGCCCGCCAGGCAGCACAGGCCGGAGTCAAACGCTTCATCTATCTCAGTTCGATCAAGGTCAACGGCGAACGCACGCCGGATCACCCCTTCCGCGCCACCGATCCGGCCAACCCGCAAGATGCTTATGCGGTATCCAAGTGGGAAGCGGAACAGGCACTCCATGAAATCGCCGCCGCAACCGGCCTGGAAGTCGTCGTCCTGCGCCCGCCGCTGGTGTACGGCCCGGGAGTGAAAGCCAATTTCTTGCGCCTCTTGAATCTGGTCGAGCGCGGCATTCCTCTGCCGCTGGGGATGGTGAAAAATCGCCGCAGCCTGTTTTACGTCGGCAACCTCGCCGATGCCATCCGCGTTTGCCTGGAACACCCATCTGCAGCTGGGAAGACTTTCCTGCCCTGCGACGGCACACCACTTTCCAGCGCCGACCTAGTACGCCGTATCGCCGCTGCATTAGGGAAATCCCCGCGCCTGCTGCCCATCCCGCCCACCCTATTGAAGCTGGCCGGGCTGCTCACCGGGAAATCCGCCGAAATTGCTCGTCTCCTCGATTCGCTGGAGATTGACGATAGCGGATTGCAGCACGATCTCGGCTGGCGACCGCCCTACACACTCGAACAAGGGCTAGCTGCCACCGCCGCCTGGTATCGCCGGGAACGCGCCAGATGAATTCTGCCCTCTTTGCCCCCCTGCTGGCCTTCGTCGTAACTTGGGCGACCATCGCCGGGCTACTACACAGTGGCCTCGCTAGGCTGGCGATGGACGACCCCAACCACCGTTCCCTGCATAGCAGTGCGATTCCCCGTACCGGCGGGATCGCACTGCTGGCCGGGCTGCTGACCGGCTGGCTGACGATACATCCAGACTGGCTGTGGCTGCCCATGGGGTTGGGATTGATCCTGGCCGGCGTATCGTTTCTCGACGATCTCGCCGGACTTGCCGTGCGCTGGCGGCTACTCGCCCACCTGGCTTGCGCCGCGGTTCTCGCGGCAGTCGGTTTGGGGGATTACCCGCTGTGGGTTGCGGTGGTCGCCACCCTAGCCATCGTGTGGATGAGCAATCTCTACAATTTCATGGACGGATCGGATGGCCTGGCTGGCGGAATGGCGTTATTCGGCTTCGGTTTCCTGGGTGTGGCGGCGTTCCTGGCGGGTGATGCGGACTTCGCGCTGGCAGCCTGGAGCGTTGCGGCGACGGCGGCGGGATTCCTGCTGTTCAATTTCCACCCCGCACGAATTTTCATGGGTGATGCCGGTTCGATCCCGCTGGGGTTTTTTGCTGCAGCCCTGGGGTTGCTCGGCTGGCAACGCGGCTTGTGGCCGTGGTGGTTTGCCCCGCTGGCATTCTCGCCATTCGTCGCGGATGCCAGCATCACTCTGGCAAAGCGCGGCCTGCGCGGTGAAAAGGTCTGGCAGGCGCACCGCGAACATTATTATCAAAGACTGGTGCAAATGGGCCTTGGCCACCGCACCACGGCGCTGTTCGAATACGCGCTGATGCTAGCCGTAGGCGCTTCCGCCCTGTGGGGGCGTAGCCAGGAAGCGCTGCCCCAATACGGCCTGCTGGCGGCCTGGGCCATCGTTTACGGCTTGGCGATGCGGCGGATTGATATAGAATGGCAACGGCATATCTACACCGACAAGAATGAAAACCAAGCCTAATCCCCGTACCCTGCTCGCCTTCACCCACGACATCGTGGCGGCAGCACTTGCTTGGTGTCTGGCTTACTGGCTGCGTTTCAACCTCGACATCCCGGAAATCTACTGGGACAGCATGTGGCGCTCGCTGGTCTGGGTCATGCCGGCTCAAGCCCTGATTTTCCGTGCCTTCGGCCTGTATCGCGGGATCTGGCGTTACGCCAGCCTACCCGACCTGCGCCGCATCCTCCTGGCCATCGCCGCCGCTACCGTGGTCACGCCGCTGATCCTTTACATGCTGCGCATGGAAGACACCCCCCGCTCGGTACTGCTACTCGACCCGTTGTTGCTCGCTTTCATGATGGGCGGCAGCCGCCTGGCCTACCGCGCCTGGAAGGAACACCGGCTATACGGCTTGTTGCAGCAGCGCGGCCAGCCGGTGCTGGTTCTGGGAGCCGGCGATACCGCCGCCAACCTGGTGCGCGAACTCTCTCACAGCAAAACCTGGCACGTCGTCGGCCTGCTCGACGATGACCCGGAAAAGCAAGGGCGCCTGTTGCACGGCATCAAGGTGCACGGCCCGCTCGACGATCTGGCCAAGTGGTCGAAAGCCACAGGCGCCACTCACGCCATCATCGCCATGCCCGGAGTACATCCCACCGTGCGCCGCCGCGCCGCCGAACTATGTAACGCAGCCCGAGTCGACGTACTCACCGTGCCGGCTTTCGAAGACCTGGTCAACGGGCGGGTGACCGTCTCGGAAATTCGCAAGGTCGAAGTCGACGACCTGCTCGGGCGCGACAAGGTGATCCTCGACAACCACGGCCTGCAAGACCTGATCGGCGGCAACACCATCATGGTCAGCGGCGCGGGCGGCTCGATCGGCTCCGAACTGTGCCGCCAGATCGCCCGCTTCGAGCCACGTCTGATGGTGCTGTTCGAACTCAACGAATTCGCCCTGTACCGCATCGAGCAGGAATGCCGCGAGCGCTTCCCCGACATTCCCCTGATCTGCGCCATCGGCGATGTCAAGAACGCCTCGCGGGTCAACGAATTGATGCGCCGCCACGCACCGGTGATGGTCTTCCACGCAGCCGCCTACAAACATGTGCCGCTGATGGAAAATGAAAACGCCTGGGAAGCCGTGCGCAACAACATTCTCGGCACCTATACTCTGGCCCGCGCCGCGCAGGAACACGGAGTGAAAAAGCTGGTGATGATCTCCACCGACAAAGCGGTCAACCCCACCAACGTCATGGGTGCCAGCAAGCGTCTCGCCGAAATGGTCTGCCAGGGACTCCAACACGAAGGCGGCACCGCCTTCATCATCGTGCGCTTCGGCAACGTGCTGGGCAGCACCGGCAGCGTCATCCCCAAGTTCCACGAGCAAATCGCCAAGGGCGGCCCGATCACCGTCACCCACCCCGACATCATCCGCTACTTCATGTCCATCCCCGAAGCCACCCAACTCGTCCTGCAAGCCGGCCTAATGGGCCACGGCGGCGAAATCTTCGTGCTCGACATGGGCGAACCGGTGAAAATCGCCGACCTCGCCCGCGACATGATCCGCCTCTCCGGCTTTACCGAAGACGACATCCGCATCGTCTACACCGGCCTGCGCCCCGGCGAAAAACTCTTTGAAGAACTGCTTGCCGACGGCGAAAACACCCTCCCCACCCCCCACCCCAAACTGCGCATCGCCAAGGCCCGTAGCGTCGATCAACAATGGCTGGGCCGCTTCCTCACTTGGCTGAAACAGGAACCGCCCCCCGATGAACTCGACCTGAAACAGGATTTGAGCGAATGGGTGCCGGAATATAAGTGGCAAAGGCAGCCGGGGATTATTCCAAGGCGACGTGGAGGGGCGTGAAACTCTAGGGTGCCCCCCCAACCTATCCGATTGTATGACTGCTTCATCTAGCCCCCTCTCCCGAATCTTCCTGCTCAGCCACATGCGCGCCATGACCAGTCTGGCAGGGCATATTCTCGGCACTCACCCGCAAATCAACGGCTACTATGAAATGCATATCAGCTATGAGGATGCCTCCGCGCTGGACAAGCAGCTTGAGGTATTTCTGGAAAGCGATGTGCTAAAGGAGAATAGCCGTTACCTTTTCGACAAGCTTCTGCACAACGACTATTTGTTGAAGCCCGAGCAGTTGGGTCTTGCGAACATGAAAATACTGATCTCGCTGCTGGAACCGGAACACGCGATCAAAAGCATCACCAATCTGTTCGCAAAAAAGGAGATCGAGGATCTTTATGCCTCGCCCGTCGAGGCGGCGAACTACTACATTGCCCGCGTCCAGGCGCTCGCGAACTTCAGCCGGACGGCCAGCCAGCCCTATTATTATTTCGACGCCGGGCTGCTGCAACGAGCACCAGAGAAACTGCTTCCCAAGTTATCCGAGTGGCTGGAACTGGATACGCCGTTAAGCGAACACTATCAAATCTTCAGCCAGACCGGAAAGGCCAGAAAAGGCGACTCGTCCGAGCGCATGCATAGCGGGGTGATCAACAGGACACCGGCCAATTATGCCCTCGTCACGATCCCGCAGGAGGTGCTTGACGCGGCAAGGACGGTTTACCGGGAATGCCGCCGACAGGTCATCGGAAATGCGGCGGATTCGCTCTGCCTGGAATGAAAACTACTGAAACAGCTCATAGGAACCGCTGATTTATTCCGTTCGTGGGGAGCAGGGCATTCACCCGCAGGCCGAAAGGCGTTGGCAAAAAACAGGGGGCGCTGTTTGGTGGCCCTTGGACATATTGCAATGACATAGGCCAACGAAAAGTGCCGCCAATAGCCCCTCTCCCGCATGCGGGAGAGGGGAGCCACCAGCTAAACGGCTGAACGGTTGCCGCAAGCGATTGATTTATAGAGGGCTGGAAAAGCAGGTTCTTGGGGTTGATCAACCTATCAGCGTAGATCCTCAGGCAGGCGGCCCGTATCGCGCCAAACTATCGCGCAGATTGCCAAGGCCTATTGGCTTAATCGCTTTCGAGTACCTACACTGGATCATCCCTTCAACAACCCTGAGGAGAAGACCATGCCTGACAACAAATGTCCGTTTGTACACAAAGCCGGCAGCGGTACGTCGAACCAAAATTGGTGGCCGAACCAACTGCACCTCGAAATCCTGCATCCCCCCTCCGAATCCAGCCCGATGGGTGCAGATTTCAATTACGCAGAGGAATTCAAGAGCCTAGACTTTGCGGCGCTGAAGAAAGACCTCACCACCCTGATGACCGATTCGCAGGAATGGTGGCCTGCGGATTACGGTCACTA
Organism: Sulfuricella sp.; assembly: GCA_018336195.1. Classification (GTDB taxonomy): domain Bacteria; phylum Pseudomonadota; class Gammaproteobacteria; order Burkholderiales; family Sulfuricellaceae; genus JAGXQV01. Next base: position 32,176 of record JAGXQV010000049.1, read on the forward strand.
TGGGCCTCTCTTCATCCGCATGGCCTGGCACAGCGCGGGCACCTACCGCATCGGTGACGGTCGTGGCGGCGCGGGTCACGGCAATCAGCGTTTCGCCCCCCTCAACAGCTGGCCCGACAACGTCAACCTCGACAAAGCCCGCCGGTTGCTGTGGCCGATCAAGCAGAAATACGGCAAGAAAATTTCCTGGGCCGACCTCCTCATTCTCGCGGGCAACGTCGCCATGGAATCGATGGGCTTCAAGACCTTCGGCTTCGGCGGCGGACGCGAGGACACCTGGGCGCCGGAGATCGACGTCTACTGGGGCAGTGAAGAAAAGTGGCTGGACGACAAGGCGCGCTATTCCGGCGAACACGACCTGGAAAATCCGCTCGCCGCCGTGCAGATGGGCCTGATTTACGTCAACCCGGAAGGCCCGGGCGGCAACCCGGACCCACTCGGCTCCGCTCGCGATGTACGCGAGACCTTCGCGCGCATGGCGATGAACGACGAAGAGACGGTGGCGCTTACCTGCGGCGGCCATACCTTCGGCAAATGCCACGGCGCCGCTTCAGCCGCGCACGTGGGACCGGAGCCCGAAGCAGCGCCCATTGAGCAGATGGGCCTGGGCTGGAAGAACAGCTACGCCAGCGGCAAGGGCGGCGACCAGATCGGCAGCGGCTTGGAAGGCTCGTGGACGCCGACTCCGACCCAGTGGGACATGAGCTATCTCAACATGCTGTTTGACAACGACTGGGTGCTGACCAAAAGCCCGGCGGGTGCCCAACAGTGGACGCCGAAGCAGGCGACCGACGGCAATGTGGCACCCGCCGCGCACGATGCCGCGAAGAAGGTACCGATCATCATGACCACCGCCGACATGGCGATGCGCATGGATCCGGCCTATGAAAAGATCGCGCGGCGCTTCCGCGACAACCCCGACGAGTTCGCCGACGCCTTCGCCCGCGCCTGGTTCAAACTGACCCACCGCGACATGGGGCCCCGTGCGCGCTACCTCGGCCCCGAAGTGCCCAGGGAAGCGCTGATCTGGCAAGACCCCATCCCCGCCGTCGATCACCCCCTGATCGACGGCCAGGACATCGCCGCCCTCAAGGCCAAAGTGCTGGCGTCCGGGCTGAGCGTTGCAGAGCTGGTCGCGACCGCCTGGGCCTCGGCCTCGACGTTCCGCGGCTCCGACAAGCGCGGCGGCGCCAACGGCGCGCGCATCCGCCTTGCGCCGCAGAAGGACTGGGAGGCCAACCAGCCGAGCCAACTGGCCAAAGTGCTGGGCAAGCTGGAAGGCATCCGGAGCGAGTTCAACGCTGGCGGCAAGAAAGTCTCGCTGGCCGATCTGATCGTGCTGGCCGGCTGCGCCGCCGTCGAAGAGGCCGCCAGGAAAGCCGGCCAGGCGGTGACGGTGCCGTTCACGCCGGGCCGCATGGACGCCGCCCAGGAACAGACCGATGTGGACTCCTTTTCCGTGCTAGAACCGTTCGCCGATGGCTTCCGCAACTACCAGAAGGCCAAGTACGCCGTCTCCGCCGAAGAATTGCTGCTCGACAAGGCGCAACTCCTGACGCTCAGCGCGCCCGAAATGGCCGTGCTGGTCGGCGGCCTGCGCGCGCTCAACGCGAACGTCGGCCAGTCCCGGCACGGAGTCTTCACCCAGCGTCCGGAGGCGCTCACCAACGACTTCTTCGTCAACCTGCTCGACATGGGCACCGAGTGGAAACCCGTTTCGGACGCCGGGGACGTGTTCGAAGGGCGCGACCGCAAGACCGGCGAAGTCAAGTGGACCGGCACCCGCGTCGATCTGATCTTCGGCTCGAACGCCCAACTTCGCGCCCTCGCGGAAGCCTACGCGTGCAGCGATGCGCAGCCAGCGTTCGTGCGCGATTTCGTGGCGGCCTGGAACAAGGTAATGAACCTGGATCGCTTCGACCTGGCGTGATCCCGGAAGATAGGTCTTGAAAGTCCCATCGCGCAGCCTCGGCCTGGCATCGGGTTATCCCGAATCAGGCTGGGGATGCGCGACACCCGCTTATTGGTTATTAAGAGGAATATTAGGTTCAATGGTAACTACTCAGGGGCTAGGGACTAGGGGCTACGCGGGAACGACAGGTGGTGAAATCCGCCTAATCTCCGCGCTCCGGATATCAGGGATAGGGAACTACGGGCGCGGAGAAAGCGCCGCTCGTTTGAGGAAGACGTTATCGCGTAGCCCCTAGCCCCTGAGTAGTTACGTTCAATGAACCCAGCCGGGTAACGGCTTGATTGTTCGCTGCCAATGGCATAAAGTAAGATTTCCTTACTTTCTCATACTGGGAAATACCATGCTCGCCAAAATCACCTCCAAGAACCAGCTTACCCTGCCCAAAAGCATTACCGCAGCGGTCGGCCCGGCGGAATACTTCGACGTGGAAGCACGCAACGGACAGATCGTGCTCACCCCGGTGCGCATACAGCGTGGCGACGCCGTGCGCGCCAAACTCGCCGAGCTGGACTTGAGCGAACAGGACATTGCCGATGCGGTTGACTGGGCGCGCTCAACACCGCTATCCGACAAGCCCGCAAAGTAATGCCGCGTTCAAAACGCCTACCCCGCGTCGTCATCGACACCAACCTGGTATTGTCCGCGCTGGTATTTGCGCAGGGGCGCTTGGCGCCATTGCGCCTGGCTTGGCAAGGCGCGCTCTGTCATCCGCTGCTATCGAGCGTCACTGCCGCGGAACTGATACGGGTGCTGGCCTATCCGAAATTCAGACTCTCCGCACAAGACCAGCAAGAGCTGCTTGCCGACTACCTGCCTTACTGCACCACGGTGCGCCTGCCCGCCCAGCCACCCGCAACGCCCGATTGCCGCGACCAGTACGATTTGCCGTTTCTGCAACTCGCCGTTGCCGGCAAGGCGGATTACCTGGTGAGCGGCGACCAGGACTTGCTGAGCCTCGCCGGCCAGTTTTCCTGCCCCATCGTCACCGCCGAACAATTCCTGGAAACGCTAAACCAATGACCGACAACGACATCACTCGTCAGGAGTGGCGCCGGGAAATTGTTGGGAATGCTGCGGATTCAGTGTGTAGCCGATTGGCCGTATTCGACGTTTCACCGCTACGTGGCGCACGGAAAATTCCCAACGGATTGGGGCGGGCATTTTGCGGAGAAAAAGAATGGCAGCGAATTCCGGGAATGATTGGGGAGGTTGGTGCGTGGGGCACACCCTACGCTTGCTATATTTTTGGCAATGCAGTGTACTGAACCGCAGTCACCGTATGAAGACTGGTGCAATCGGTCGAAATTTCCAAATCGAATTGGGGGCGCCAGTTGGGTGCGTGCATGCTGTTCGGGTCTTTTTTCTTGTCGAACAGCACATAGTTAATTCCACCTTCGTTTTGAACTGACCGAAAGATGATTCCGTCAAAAGCCTGCTCTTTTTCGTAACGAATAAATTCCGCCAGCGCTTGCGTCACCACATAATCGGTATCATTTGTCCTTACTGGCCTGGCAATTTCGTCATGCAAGTATTCAAGAAGTAGCCTGCGCTGGCTACGCTCCTCGTAAATTGGATCGAAAAGACTGAGGGGGGTGTGCGACAAGTGGCCATCGAGTGCGGTGAAGTCAAAAAACTTCAGGCACTTGGTGGAACGGAACCGTCCCACCACGACCGCATCACCAATGGAAGGACGAACTTCTGCGATGCAGGTTTTCGTATCGTCGGCGACATATAAAAGGGGGATACCCGCCGGATTCATCCGATTATTGGCTGCGCGCTCTTTGGGTGGTGCACCGAGTTCGACCGTCGGATTGTTCTGGATGGTCTTTGCTTCCACGCCATTATTGGCTAGCCGCGCGCGATAGAAGTCTGTGCCTGCCGGTAGCGTTTTTATGACCGGACTGGTGTCAGGATGATCCGCCGCTTCCGCATGAAGTGCCTCGAAGATAAGTTCTTCAAAAAAACGCTCCACCTTGTGGTTAAAGAATCGCTGGCCGTGGGTTAGTTCGTACGCGACATGGTCCCAATCTCCCACGACATACCAGCGCTCATGCTCCTGAGATTCAAATGGACTGGGCGTCCGTCGGTACTCTTGCCCAACCCAATAAAAATCCTCCTCGTCCGCATCAAGATCGACCAGATGGGCTGCGACCGCTTTACACACCGATTCATCGGCACAGTGAATCGCCTCGCTCACAACTTTTTCCAAGCTTAACGCATAGCCAGGATACAAATCGTCATCCAGCATGAAGTGTTTTGGAAGGTCTTTGCGTATGAAGCGTGCAATGCGTTCTGGTGTGTGCGCATTCATTGTTGGATTGCCACATGCGGCACAGACTCTTTCGGTCTGCAATCCAGCAGCAAGCATTTTAAGCATTGGGTCACCTAGGCATTGTTGGCAGACAAACATTTCCTCAGCATCCTCGATTTCCCGTAGCAACCCTATAAAAATCTTGTTTCTCTGTGACATCATCTCTATCCCCAGAATTGTGGGTGTATGCCTGGATATAGTAGAAGAGCGTCAATGTCTGAAAACAGTGAATCCAGAAAGTAAGCCCCCAAACCTTCCTGTTGAGCCTCATAAAATCGTTGTCCTGACCGGATGTCACTCATCGCGACATCCAGAATTTCAATCTTCATTGAGCGAGATCACGCAATGATTTCTTGGCGACCTCCCAGGAAATGAAATCCGACTGATTTTCGGCATGTGCGCATTCGGCTTCCTGCAATGCCGCTGCATGCCAGTCTGGCGATGAAAGCGTCACGGAATCATGCGCCAAGTCGTCCCATAGGGCTTCCATCACGATTAATTTTTCTGGCCGGGTCAGGTTTTCGATACTTATCATGTCGCCCCCCCAATTTGGGACCAAGAGTAGAAATTCTAACAAAGGGTTGCTGAAGATACTGAAAATTATTCAGACCGGAAACGCAGTATAAAAAGTGAAAAAAGTACTGGCTATGCTTCGGCGGATCGATCGGCACAGACATCGGCAAACATATCATGACAATTAACGCTAACCGTTTAATTAATTAGCGACTATAATCGGCACAGACATCGGCAAACGCAGGGGGACTAATGATTGAGTTATACGACGACCCGGCTCAGATGGAACCGCTTGCCATCGATAGCTCTCGGCCTGCCTACGGCTCGCTGATCGGGCTTGCTCACGAGCTATCGGAAGCGTCCGCCTGCTTGGACGCCGCACTTGTCCCCCCGACCGCGCGTAGCCTCTCCGAGCTCGTCTCGGGAATGAACTGTTACTACTCGAACTTGATCGAGGGCCATCACACCCTACCCATTGATATCGAGAAAGCGCTGTTCGAGATAAAGGAGCGGATGGAGCAAAAAGACTTGCAGAGTCTTGCGTTTGCTCACATCGAGGCTGAGCGATGGGCAAAGTTGCAGTCGCTCGACAAAAATTCTCTACTTCCCTTTATCCTCGAAGTTCACCGGCGCTTCTGCGCGCACTTGCCGAAGGAAATGCTGAAGCTCAAGGACGGGAGCCACATGGAACCCGGAAAGTTCCGGGAGCGGGACGTCCACGTAGGCAGTCATGTAGCACCAATGGCAGACACACTTAATCGCTTCCTGGCGCGCTTCGCGGAGGTTTACGGACTCCGCCTCGAATGGTCGAAAAGAGGCGGAATAAGCAGGCTGGACAGCATTCTGTCGGTTTTCGCCGCCCATCATCGAGTTGTGTGGATTCACCCCTTTCTTGATGGAAACGGCCGGGTGGCGCGGATCGCCATCGACGCAATGCTCCGGGAGTGCGGAGTAAATGGCGCGTGCCTATGGTCGATGTCCCGAGGGTTCGCGAAGACCGCGGATGAATACAAGGCGAAACTGGCCGGAGCCGACCAGCCTCGAATGGGCGATCTGGATGGTCGTGGAAACTTGTCCGAAAAACGCTTGGCGGAGTTTTGCGAGTACTCCATGCAAACCGCCATCGACCAGGCCAAATTCATGGCCAGGATGTTCGCCCTCGACAACTTCAGGTTCAGAGCCGAACATTTTTTCCAGAAAGTGCGATTCGACCTCAAGCCCGAGTCTGTGCACCTCTTCATCCATGCTTTCAGCACTGGAGAGTTTGAGCGTATGGAGGCAGGCCGTCTCACCGGTCTTCCGGAAAGGACAGCGAGAGATGTGCTTAACGCGCTCGTCCTCGAAGGATTCCTTGTCTCGGACACCCCGCGAGGCAAGGTTCGAGTCGGCTTCCCCATGCATGCGCTTGGGTCTCTCTTGCCTAACCTCTATCCGGCAGGTGATCTGGACGTGGACCCACAGGCGCTAAGACAGCTTGTCAAAGCGGCCAAAGCTAATACTGCCGCGAGAAATGCGCTGAAGCCCAAGTAGCGAGCCTATTCGCGATGGGATGCGTCCGCTTGATAGCTAAGAGCCTATCCCAGGCATCCCGTTCCGCCCGGTAATTCATCAACGCCTCGACGATCTGCCGTTTTCGCCGGGCGCGGTGCTCGGCTGACTGGATTTTGCCCCAGGCCGGCGCATGTTCGCCGAAATTGCGGGCTATGTTGTCGATGAAGGCCTGGACTTGCCGCAAGGCAAGCGCCGACTCGGGCGCGCGCAGCCACCAGTGCCCGGCATCGAACACCAGGTCGTGCAATTGCCGGTTCTTTGCGACGATGGCCTCGTGCTTTTGCCGGTACAGCGCGAGCAGTTCAGGCTCCTTGCGGGCGATGACCGCCTCGATCGCGTCCTGGGCGAAGGGCCGCTTCACGTCTGCCCGCTTGACCAACTCTTCGGTGGAAAACAGCATGAGGTCACCGAAGAACTGGCGCTCGAATTCGTCGGACAGGTCCACGCTTTGCTGTGCTTCGTCCAGTTCCACGCCGGGGCGGAAGTCGTCGTCCAGGCCCGCCTCGGTGGTGCGCCGGTTGCAGGCTGGGCAGCTTTCTTTGAGTGAAGCGAAGGTGAACGCCGATTGCTTACCACATATCGCCATTCCGGAGGAGGTGCCGCGTACGGCGCGAGAGGTTTACTGGGAATGCTGCCGGGAGATCATTGGCAATTCGGCGGATTCGGTCAGCCTGGACTAGCGAGCGATGTAGAAGTCTATATCTGATCTGACGTACACTGCCAGATCATGAACAGCCGTTTTCGCCCCCGAACGGACCGCCGGTCATGCTGGCGAGAATGCTCACTCCTCGGCCATTGCTGTCGGTGGCTTCCCGACCAGTCATAGTCTTGCTCCTTTCACAAAGTGCAGATGCCACTTTCCGCATCGCAAACAGGTAGCGACATAAACTCCCAGAAATATCCATTACCCACCTCCACTCTGCGGATGAGCCCCGTTTCAGCCAAGCCCGTGAGCATCGTTTCCAGTTCGCCTATGGCAAGATCGAACACGGTGGCCAGTTCCACCGGCGCTGCACGTCCGTATGTGCGGATAAAGCCGAGTAGGTTTTCGGGGGCAGTTTCCGGCGCCCGCCCTTGAAGCCGCCCACCGCTCAAGGCGTCGATGACGGCCTGCATCGCGGGAAAGCTCTGGTAGCCGCGCAGCATCGTTTCACGCTCGCCATAACGGAACACGAAAGTGGGGAAACCGCGTGCACCGTAACGACGCGTTGTCTCCATATCTTTTTGGAAGGATGTTTCGGCCGATCCGTCCTTGAGGTGGCCTATGAACGCCGCCACATCGAGGCCGACATCGCTGGCCAGTTCGATAATCACCTCTTGGCGTCCGGTTTCCCGCGCCTCGGCGGCGGAGGCCTCGCACATGCGCCGCAGGTAGCGCGCTGCCAGGCCGGGATTCGTCAGTTCGGCGGCCTTGAAGGCGATGTTTTGCGGATAGGTGGAAACGGTCTCTGCGCTGAATAACCGGAAGCCTTCTATCCGCACCGGCATGCCGTGACGTTCCGACGCTTCCAGCCAATGGCGGGCGATCTGAGCATTGGAACGCTCCGGATCGCCACCGATGTCGTTGGCGCGGTCGTAGAAGGCGCGAATATCCTCGACCAGGCCGCCCATCACATAGCGGATGCGCACGGCATCGCCGTACCACGTCTCCACTTTTCGCAGCACCGGTTCGCTGCCCCAGCACCAAGTGCAAACCGGGTCGGTGAAGGCCAGAATTTCTAAGCGAGATTGGTTTTGCATATATTTCTCCTCAAGAGGCTATTCACTTCCCAAATCCCATTCTGGACAGTAGCCTGTCTTTACGTACAAACTGATGAAATAGGGCTGCAATAACATGCAAAGCGATAGCAAGCATCAAAAGTTTGGCGACAACGCCATGAACCGCACGCGGTGGCAAGTCTTTGAAGTCTGTGGGTAGGATGCCATCTCCTGCAAACACAATTTCGGGCAAACCAGTCAACGCTGCAATACCTATGCCGCTGACCGCTATCACGAAAATTAACGTGTACAAGCCCCAGTGCATCAAGGGCGCGAATCGATCCGCCAGGGCAATCCCGGTAAAGACAGGTTTCGGGTGTGTTGAGCGCAGGCGCACGATGAGCCTTATCACCGTCAAAACCAAAATGAGAACTCCAAAAATCATATGCCCGCGCAACGCATTGATTTTTTCTGGGCTCGAATTGGGTGTTTTATCCAAGACGAATGTACCCATAACAAGACCAATAATGAGTAGGACTGCACAGACCCAATGAAGCGATCGGAGGGCAAGGTGGTAGCGAGACGGTTGCATGTTTTTCCCTTGTAACAATTGGATTTAGCGGCAGGACACAAATGCCACAGTACTGCCAACAAGTGTTGTTTCAAATACCGATGACCAGGGATCGGACATCACCGCTCCCATTGCGAGATACGGCGGCCTTCAAGAAGCAAGGGATTCTTTCATCTTCAGATACTGCGCATCATCAATCTCTCCGCGCGCGTATCGTTGATCGAGCAGGTCTCTTGCGTTGCTGGAATGAGCGCGCCGCATGTGCCGACCAGGCATGCCTGCGCATCCACCATGAACCCCCCTGCGTCCAACACGAAACACCACAAAGAGAAGAAAAATAAGCAGGAAGATCGCTGGAAAAATCATAAAAAAAGAAAACCCACCCACATAGGGGCCATGCATCCACATAACAATGCTTCCTTGCTCGTCGTGTTATTTACCAGCCCTGAGGGGCTGCCAGTATGAGCTGGTTAGAGTCGGCCACTAGGGTTTGGCGGGGGATTAAGCAATGCCAGCGCCAAGGGCCGGAAACACGTCGGTGAACAGCAAAGTGATCAGCTGCTGTCCGGTCGGAGTGGACCAGTCCTGCGCAATTTCCGCTATGAGCGTATTGGTTGCGGTGAGTACAACGCCCGCATCGTGCATCCGTTGGCGGGAAAATTCTTCGGAAAGATCGCTGGGCGATCCCGAAGCATCCATCACGGCCTGAACGGCAAAGCCTTCGAGCGCAGCGTCGATCGCCGGGAAGATGAGGCACACATCGGTGGTCACGCCCGCCATGATCAGGTTCTTGCGCCCTGTGGCGAGCACCGCATTGCGGAAATCCGGATAGGCCCAGGCGTTGACCACGCCGGGGCGTTTGACCCGTGCCACGTGGGCTTCGGGCAGGATTTCCGCGATTCCAGACAAAATCGGACCTTGAGCACGGTCTTCCTGGCTGGACGTGATCACGGTCGGCATGTTCAGGATTTTCGCCATCTTGGCCAACGCAATCGACTGCTTGGCGGCTAGCTCGCGATCAATATTCTTGATCAGTTGCATGGTGCCGACCTGGTGATCAATCAACAGCAGAGCTGTATTGTCGGCACTAAATCTTTCGTAATTCATCAGTTTCTCCTAACAGAACAAGCGGGGCGGAATGCCCCTGAACGAGGGGCACACTACCAGCCCCGTAATTGGGCGATATCGCTCATGACAGCATTCCTCAGTTAGTGCCCGTTCCGCTCAGGAACGGGTAGTCGGTGTAGCCTTGGGCGCCGGGCGAGTAGAACGTGTTTTTGTCCGGGGTGTTGAGTTCCCCGCCTTGGCGGAATCGCTCCGGCAGATCAGGATTCGCCAGGAAGGCACCACCGAATACCGTCGCGTCGGCTCGACCATCGGCCAGTGCGGCTTCAGCACTCTTCTGGTCGAGCCCACCACCTATCAGGTAGGCGCCGTTAAAGCGGGGGCGCAACAGGGCGTGGTAATCGACCTTGGCACCGAACAGCGCGACGTGCAGGTACGTCAGATTGAGGCCACGCAGGTGCTCGACCAGGTAGGCGTAAGTTTCCTGGGGATTGGCATCTACGATGTCGTTGAAGTTCATTTCCGGGGAAATCTTGATCCCGACGCGATCCCCACCGGCCTCAGCCACCATGGCCACCAGGACGTCCAGCACGAAGCGGGCGCGATTTGCCACCGAGCCGCCGTATTGATCCTGGCGTTGGTTGCTGCCGGAAGACAGGAACTGTTCAGGCAGATAGCCAGACGCGGCGTGAAGCTCGACACCATCGAAGCCGGCCTCTAGAGCACGGCGGGTGGCACTGCGGTAGTCATCAATCACGCCAGCAACCTCGTCCAAGCTGAGTTCGCGTGGGGTGACGAAGTCCTGTAAACCGCTGGCTGTCCAAGTCTGGCCGGCCGGCTTGATTGCGGAGGGGGCTACGGGTTGTGCGTCATTCGGCAGCAGCGACGGATGCGAGATGCGACCGCAGTGCATCACTTGCATGAAGATTCGGCCACCTTTGGCATGAACTGCTTCGGTCACTTTCTTCCACGCCGCGATCTGCGCATCGGTTTCGATTCCCGGTGTCCGCACATAACCCTTGCCCATGGCGGAAGGAAAGACGCCTTCGGTGATGATCAGACCAGCGCTGGCGCGTTGGGCGTAATAGAGGCTGACCAGGTCGCTGGGCACTCCCGCGTCGTCAGAACGTGACCGGGTCATTGGCGCCATGACCAGACGGTTTGGCAGGGTATGGCGACCGATGCGAACGGGCGTGAAGAGTTGGCTCATGGTGTGTTCCTCAGTGGTTTAGGATGGGGGTATGATCTACCATCACCAATTCGGGATAAAGCGGGTAAAATAGAAATCATTGATCCATTGATGGAGCAATGTAAATGGAACTCCTGAATGACATGGCTTTATTCGTGGAGGTGGTTAAAGCGCGAGGCTTCCGTCATGCCGCTGAAGTCGTCGGGATGCCGAACTCCACGGTATCGCGTCGGATCAGCACCCTGGAAAAGGCCATTGGGCTTCGCCTGCTCCACCGAACGACACGCAAGATCGAGCTGACCGAGGCCGGCCAGATTTATTTCGAGCGCTGCAAACGCATTGTCGATGAAGCGAAGTTGGCCCATGAACAGCTTGGGGAAATGCTGGCTCAGCCGAGTGGCGTATTGCGAGCTTCTCTGCCGGTGGATTTCGCCAATATCTACCTGGCGCCACTCATCGCGGAATTTGCTCGCCGCTATCCCGGCATCAGCTTCGATTTTGACCTGACACCTCGCCTGGTTGACCTCGTATCCGAACCATTCGATGTGGCCATCCGCATGGGCAAGCCACCGGACTCGAATCTGATTGCGCGTCAGTTGGCCAACTTGTCATGCTATCTCTACGCCTCGCCGCGTTACCTCGAACAATCTGGCGAACCGGGTCACCCCACCGATTTAGCGCATCACGAATGCCTCGGGTTTCGAATGCCAAAGGCCAGTGTATGGACGCTGAACAATTCGGATCAGGTGGTTGAGGTGACAGTCGGCGGCAGGTTTCAACTCAATAGCGTTGGCTTGATCCGGCGACTGGCCGCACTCGATCTAGGGATCGCCGTCCTGCCTGAGGAAATCGTCGCCGAAGACGTGGCGCAAGGCCGGTTACGTCGAATCCTTCCCGATTGGGAGGGGCCGCCAGTTCCCGTCTACGCGATGACCGAAACACGCCTGTTACCTGCCAAGACGCAACGCTTCATCGAATTCTTGCGCGAGCATTTGAAATCGTCCGCAATGTGATAAGTAACCCGCCCTTCGGTCCGTTCGATTATTGAGGACATGAACAGCCGAATCTGGCACTTTACCCGTCGTAGGCTCAGGCAAATCGGACACTCTGTCAGATCAAGGCAGAATTTCTACAGATTAAAACAGGCTATCCCAAGCATCCCGCTCCGCCCGGTAATTCATCAACGCCTCGACGATCTGCCGCTTGCGCTGGGCGCGGTGCTCGGCTGACTGGATTTGGCGCCAGGCCGGCGCGTGTTCGCCGAAATTGCGGGCTATGTTGTCGATGAAGGTCTGGACTTGCCGCAAGGCAAGCGCCGACTCCGGCGCGCGCAGCCACCAGTGCCCGGCGTTGAACACCAGGTCGTGCAATTGCCGGTTTTTGGCGACGATGGCTACCTGCTTTTGCCGGTAGAGCGCCAGCAGTTCGGCCTCTTTGCGGGCGATGACCGCCTCGATCGCGCCCTGGGCGAAGGGCTGGGTCACGTCCGCCTGTTTGACCAGTTCTTCGGTGGAAAACAGCATCAGATCGCCGAAGAACTGGCGTTCGAATTCGTCGGACAGATCGACGCGTTGCTGTGCTTCGTCCAGTTCCACGCCGGGGCGGAAGTCGCCGTCCAGGCCCGCCTCGGTGGTGCGGCGATGCAGGTTGGGCATGTTGAAGGAGGCGAAGCGCTCCCCGATCTCAGCGGCGATCAGCCGTCCGGCGGTGGGGCCGGACATTCTTAAACGCAAATGCCCGAAGGGGATGAGGTATTTCAGCCCGGCGTAGTTGACGATGTAATTGCCGGGATAGATGGTCCGCGCGGGGCTGAGTTGGGTGTAGCCGCTGCCGTAGGAAAACCAGGTCTTGCGTGTGAGGTGTTCGCCGAAGAAGAAGGCGTTGAGCTGCCGGGCGAAATCTTTCAGGCAAGCGTTATGGTCGTGCTCGCCGGAAAGCCGGCATGCGTAGGGAAATGTCTCCGGCTTTTTTTCATAGCCGAACAGCCCGGCCATGTCGTGATAGGCTGCATCGCCCGCCAGCGGCCCCTGCGCGCCGTGAAACCGGCAGGGCTGAGCGCCGGCCAAGGTAGCCAGGCGGGCAAAGAAGGCGGTCACGTCGTCGAGGAAATTCGCGGCCATCACCGAGGGCGAGACGGGCGGGTCGCCCACCAGCTTGCCGGTGAGCATCAGGGTGCCGGTGCTGCGGAAGATTTTGTCGATGGCGTGGAAATAATTCAGCGCGTACACCACCTCTTCGCCGGATTCGGTACGCCGGTTCACGCAAAAATGCTGGTCGCTGTCGACCAAGTAATACAGCGTCCGGTCCGGGTCTTCGGTCAGTTGCAGGAACTTCAGGTAGCTGAGGTTGCGGTTGGCGGCCTGCCCCTTGCGATAAAACTTCTCGCGCGGCTGGGTGGTGAGCAGATTGCCTAATTGCTCACGCTGTTGGGGAGGGAGCGATTGCAGCAGCGCATACTGTTCGTCCATCCCGAAATGCACGACTAGCAGGCCTTTCCGCCGGTATTCCTCGACCAGCTCGATATGGCGGCGGATGTTCATTTCGTCACGGCTATCCTCGGCGACGAGGATCCGGATTTTGTCCCACACGCCGCCGGTTTGGCCGCCGTAGTTGTACAGCGAGCATATCTGGTAAACGCTTTCCAGGCAGGCGCGCAGGTGGGGCGGGCGATCCGCCACCGGGATGCTCAGGATGATGTGATGTCGATCATCGCCTCCGCGCTGCTGGATCAGCGCTTCCTGCTCGCGGAACAGGGCTTGATAGCTGGCCAGCAGGGTTGCGAAGTCCGCCTCGCCAGACCACATGGCCTTTTCCAGCAAGGGATAACACTGTTCATAGAGATTGTTGAGCACATCGTGCGCATCCGACGCGAGTGTCTCCAACTGCCAGCCGATTTCGGCCAGACCGGGTATGTCGGCCTGGTAGCGCGTGAGACATTGCGCCAGATTCGTGGTCACGAAATCGCTCATGAGCAACAACTTGCCGCCATGTTGAATCGACGGGACAACAACACGTCGGATAGGTGCAGCGATAGCGCAGCCATCACACTGAAAACCAACACTATTGGCGTGATGAATGCGCTACGTTTCACCCGTCCTACATTGGCGATTTTCATGGTGGCACAGCGACTAGCGCCTTGAGGAATAATTGGGATATGCATCCTGATCGAGCAATATCTCGATGAGGTTGATGCCGTGACGGAAATCGAGCGCTTCCAGCTTCGCCAAATCCGGCCAGTTTTCCACCCGGCAATGCGTAATACCGAGAGATTGGGCCAACAGCGCATAGTCCGGGTTGGCGAAATCGCAGTCGATGAAACGATCCTGGTAAAGATGGTGCTGGTTCTTGCGGATCAGCCCCATGGTACGGTTGTTGAACAGGACGATGTTGAGCGGAATAGCGTAATTGACCGCCGTCATGATCTCCATCGCGCACATCTGGAAACCGCCGTCGCCGAGCACGGCGAACAACGGCTGGTCGATCTCGAACCCCGCGCCGATGGCCGCAGGAATGGCGTGCCCCAGCGAGGAGATGCCGGTATTGGGGTGGAAGCGATCCTTGGCGGACACCCGGTAGAAGTTCTGCGCGAAAACGATGTTGTCGTCGAAGATGACCAGACCGTCCGGGAAACGTTGCTCCAGCCAGCCGTAAAAGGCGCGCACATGGTCGAATTGCCGGTTGAATATCGTCTCCCCGGCAGCCGCAGCCTGGGCTTGTGCAGCGGCGATAAAGGCGGCGATGTCCACGGCGGGCTTCGCCGCGACTTCCCCCGCTTGTACGGCAGACTCCAGCGCCTGGAGATAAACGCCAAGGTCAGCATGTATCGCGAGGTCGGCGCGAAAAACCTTTTCCAGTTGCTGGGCGCTGTTGTCCACCTGGATGAGCTTCTTGCCGGTCAGCAGGTTCTTGTCCCAGACGTAGCTGGTTCTTTCATTGAAACCCGCCCCCAGCACCAACAGCAGGTCGGCTTCCTGTTCCAGGTAGCGCATCGCGTAACCGGGAGAGGTGACGCCGAGACTGCCCAAGGCCAGCGCCGCGCGCTCGTCGAACGCGCCACTGCCCTTGAGGCTGCTGGTCACCGGAATGTTGAGGCGCTCGCTGATGCGGCGCAAGGATTCCTGCGCACCGGAACGGATGCAGCCATGCCCCGCGAGGATCACCGGGCGTTTCGCGGCACGGATCAGTTCCACGCTTTGGGCGATGGCCTGCCCGCCAATCGCGCATTCGCCGCTCGGGCGAGTGAAGGAAATCTGCTCCAGGATGGCGGCTTCCACCATGTCCTTTTGCACGTTGTAGGGGATGCTCAACACCACCGGGCCGGGCGTATCGGAAAGCAGGTGTTTGGCGGCCTGATTCAGCACGGTGGGCAGGTAATCCGTGCGTTCGATCAACTTGTGGTAGCGCGTGATGCCGGCAAACAGCACCACCTGGTCGATGCTGCCGCCCTCGCCGTTGCTTTCCTGCAAGCCGCCCCGCCCAAAAATGTGGGTGGAAGTCTCGCCGGTAATGACCACCAGCGGCTGCCGGTCCATATAGGCATTGGCGATGCCGGTCACCAGATTGGTGGCGCCCGGCCCGGCGGTGGCGATGCAGGCACCGATGCCCCCCGACACCCGCGCATGGCCGCCGGCCATGAAGGCGGCGCCCTGCTCGTGCTTGGCCAGCACCGACTTGATGGAGGAATCGTATAAGGCATCGTAAACCGGCAGGATGTGCGCGCCGGGGATGCCGAAAATAACCTCCACCCCGAGCTTTTCCAGCCAGCGGACGATGAGTTGGCTAACCGCAATTTTCATGGCATCGCCCTTGTGGCTTAAAACCCCGAACCTTACGCGCCGACAGCCAGTTGCGCCAGACGCAAATTCAGGCGGCGCAGCACTTCCTCGCGCCCGATCAGCATCAGCACCGCATCCACCGACGGGGTCTGCGATTCGCCCGTCACCAGGATGCGCAAGGGCATGGCGATCTTGGGCATTTTCAGGCCGTGAGCGGTGGCGGTGGTTTTCACCAGATCGTGAATGGCGGTACGGTTCCATTCGCAGCTTTGCAGCTTGTCGGCAAAGTCGCGCAAGGCCGGCAGATTATCCGCCCCGACGTGCTGGGCGAGCAGCTCCGGCGCGGGGTCGAGCTGGCGATAGAAATACACGGCGGCATCGGCGAGCTCTTCGACGGTATTGACGCGCTCCCTGAGCAAATCCGCCACCTCCGCCAGATCCGGCCCGCCAGCGGTATCGCAATCGCAACAATCACGTTCCATGAACGGTTTGGCGAGATCCGCCAGACGCTGCTTGTCGGCACCCTTGATGTATTGCTGGTTCAGCCACAGGAGCTTTTCCGGATTGAACTTGGCGGGCGACTTTGAGATGGCTTCCAGGTTGAACCATTCGACGAACTGATCCAGATCGAACACTTCCTCGTCGCCGCGCGCCCAGCCCAGGCGCGCCAGGTAGTTGAGCAACGCTTCCGGCAGGTAGCCGTCTTCCAGGTACTGCATCACGCTCACCGCACCATGGCGCTTGGAGAGGCGCTCGCCGTCGGCCCCCAGGATCATCGGTACATGGGCGTATTGCGGCAACGGCGCGCCGAGCGCCTTCAACATGTTGATCTGGCGCGGGGTGTTGTTGAGATGGTCATCACCACGGATCACGTGGGTAATCTGCATGTCCCAGTCATCCACCACTACGCTGAAGTTATACGTCGGCGTGCCGTCGGAACGAGCAATGATCAGGTCGTCGAGTTCGCTGTTATGCACCACCACCTTGCCCTTGACCAGATCGTCGATCACCACTGAACCTTCCAGCGGGGTCTTGAAACGCACCACGGGGCTGACCCCGGCGGGTGGAGTTGCTTTTGAATCGCGCCAGCGCCGGTCGTAGCGCGGCTTCAGGCCGCCGGCTTCCTGTTCGGCACGCATCGCATCAAGTTCTTCCTTGCTGGCGTAGCAGTGGTACGCCTTACCTTCGTCGAGCAGTTGCTCGATCACGCCTTTGTAGCGTTCCATGCGCTGCATCTGGTAGAACGGCCCTTCGTCGTAGTCCAGTCCCAGCCATTTCATCCCGTCGAGAATTGCCTGTACCGATTCCGGCGTCGAGCGCTCCAGGTCCGTATCCTCGATGCGCAGCACGAACACGCCCTTGTGCTTGCGGGCATAAGCCCAGGAAAACAGCGCGGTACGCGCGCCGCCAATATGCAAATAGCCGGTGGGGCTGGGAGCGAAACGGGTTCTTACCATGTTTATTCTCTGTAAATAGTCGGACAGCAAAGGGGCGCCATTTTACGCTAAATCGGCTTATCCCTCTAAACAACCGTGCCACCTTCCAAATTTCCAACTTGGGGCGGCATTGGCGAACCTGTCCCGATGGCCTTAAAACAGCCTATTGTCGCGATGATCCGGGCAATCGCCAGGAAGAAAATATTTCTTATAGAGAAATAAAATTTATTGAATATTGCGCTGCATCAAGCAATGCTATTCTTCGCGGACTTCGTAAAAGACAACCACGTCGGGAGAGTAAAAAACATGTCTAAATTGGTAAAGCCACACGGTGGCGGTGAACTGAAACCCCTTCTGTTGAGCGGCGACGCTCTCAAACAGGAATTGGCGCGTGCCCAGTCCCTGCCCAAGGTCAAGATGTCGTCACGTGAAACCGGCGATTTGATCATGATGGGCATCGGCGGCTTCACTCCGCTCGAAGGCTTCATGACCCATTCAGACTGGCTGGGGGTATGCGACGGCTACAAGATGGCCAACGGTCTGTTCTGGCCGATTCCGGTTACCCTCTCCACCAATGACGAAGGCGTCAAGGTCGGTGACGACATCGCCCTGATCAACTCCGATTCCGACGAAATCATGGGCACCATGAAGGTGACTGAGAAGTACGGCATCGACAAGGCCCACGAGTGCATGCAGGTCTACAAGACCACCGACATGGAGCACCCTGGCGTCAAGATGGTCATGGAGCAAGGCAAGTACAATCTGGCCGGCACTGTTAAAGTGTTGTCCACCGGCGGCTTCAAGGAAGAGTACGGCGATCAGTTCATGACCCCCGCCGAAACCCGTGCAACCTTCGAGAAGATGGGCTGGAGCCGCGTTGCCGCCTTCCAGACCCGCAACCCGATGCACCGTTCGCACGAGTACCTGGCCAAGATCGCCATCGAAACCATGGACGGCGTGCTGGTTCACTCCCTGCTGGGCGCACTGAAGCCGGGCGACATTCCTGCTGAAGTCCGTTCCGAAGCCATCAGCGTGCTGGTCGAAAACTACTTCGCCCCCAACACCGTGATCCAGGCCGGTTATCCGCTCGACATGCGTTACGCCGGTCCGCGCGAAGCCCTGCTGCACGCCCTGTTCCGCCAGAACTACGGCTGTTCGCACCTGATCGTCGGTCGCGACCACGCTGGCGTGGGCGACTACTACGGCCCCTTCGATGCCCAGAAGATTTTTGACGAGATTCCCAAGGGTTCGCTGGAAACCGTGAACATGAACATCGACTGGACCTTCTGGTGCAACAAGTGTGGCGGCATGGCCTCGCAACGCACCTGCCCGCACACCAAGGATGATCGTATCCTGTTGTCCGGCACCAAGGTTCGCTCCATGCTTTCCGAAGGCCAGGATTTGCCTGTAGAATTCAGCCGCCCCGAAGTGGCCAAAGTGCTGCAAAAGTATTATGCCGGCCTCACCGCCGAGCAGAACGTCAAGGTGGAACTGAAGGGACATTCCGCCAAGTAGTTTTTTAAAGGTTGGCCGGTCGCGCAAGTGTCCGGCCTTTGTTCATTAGCAGCTAGTAATAACTGAGGAGTAAAAGCAATGCCAACTTTTGTTCGTACCGACAAATGCGACGGCTGCAAGGGCGGCGATAAAACCGCTTGCATGTACATCTGCCCGCACGACCTGATGAAGCTCGACAAGGACGGTTCCGAAACCGGCCACGCTATGCGCGCTTTCAATCAAGAACCTGAGCAGTGCTGGGAGTGCTATTCCTGCGTGAAGATTTGCCCGCAGCAAGCCATCGAATGCCGCCACTACGCCGACGTCGTGCCCCTGGGCGGTTCCGTGCAACCGCTGCGCGGCGCCGATTCCATCATGTGGACCATCAAATTCCGTAACGGCACACTGAAGCGTTTCAAGTTCCCGATCCGCACCACTGCCGAAGGTTCCATCGACTGCTACGGCGGCAAGCCCACCGCCAGCATGGCCAACATCACGAAGATTGGTTTCTTCAACCAGATGAATGGCTTCCGCGCTGGTAACCCCACCGAGCTGATTCGCAAGTAATCTGCCAACGGATATTTGAATAACGAATACTGAAAGGTAAAAGCAATGTCTGGAACTTTTGAAAATCCTGAAGTCGTACAAGAAGAAGTCGACATTCTGATGATCGGCGGCGGCATGGCCAACTGCGGCGCCGCTTACGAAATCATGCGCTGGGCTGACGCCGCTAAGGCCGAGAACGGCGTTGATCTGAAAATCAAGCTGGTCGACAAGGCTGCCCTGGACCGTTCCGGTGCCGTGGCTCAAGGTCTGTCCGCGATCAACACCTACATCGGCGACGCGCAAGACCCCGCCGACTACGCTCGCATGGTTTCCAACGATCTGATGGGTATTACCCGTGACGATCTGGCCTACGACCTGGGCCGTCACGTTGATGAATCCGTGCATCTGTTCGAAGAGTGGGGTCTGCCCATTTGGAAAACCGACGCTGACGGCGTGCGTCACGACGGCGCCGATTCCGAAAAGGAAGGCCTGCCCCCCCTGAAGGACGGCGGCAAGCCCGTGCGTTCCGGTAAGTGGCAGATCATGATCAACGGCGAATCCTACAAGTGGATCGTCGCTGAAGCCGCCAAGAAGGCTCTGGGCACCGACCGAATTCAAGAGCGCGTGTTCATCGTCAAGCTGGTGAACGACAAGAACGACAAGAACCGCATCGCCGGTGCCGTCGGTTTCTCCGTTCGCGAAAACAAGGTGTACGTATTCAAGGCCAAGGCCATCCTGCTGGCCGCTGGCGGTTGCGTTAACCTGTTCCGCCCACGTTCCGTGGGTGAAGGTCAAGGCCGTGCTTGGTACCCGGTGTGGAACGCTGGTTCCACCTACACCATGGCTGCCGAAGCCGGTGCCGAGCTGACGATGATGGAAAACCGCTTCGTTCCCGCCCGCTTCAAGGACGGTTACGGCCCGGTGGGCGCCTGGTTCCTGCTGTTCAAGGCCCAAGCCACCAACGCTAACGGCGAAGTCTACATGGCCAAGAACAAGGAAATGCTGAACGACTATCCTCCCTATGGTCAAGCAGCCGTTCCCGCTTCCTGCCTGCGTAACCACCTGATGCTGAAGGAAATGAAGGACGGCCGTGGCCCGATCTACATGGACACCGTGACCGCCCTCGCCAAGCTGCGCGAAACCCTGACGCCCAAGGAAGTGAAGCACCTCGAAGCCGAGGCCTGGGAAGACTTCCTCGACATGTGCGTGGGTCAGTGCGGTATCTGGGTTGGTGAGAACATCGAGCCGGAAAAGAAGAACTCCGAATTGATGCCTACCGAGCCGTACCTGTTGGGTTCGCACTCCGGTTGCTGCGGTATCTGGACTTCCGGCCCGGAAGATGTCGGCGCACCGACCGACGAAGCGCTGCCTGGCGTCCCTGCTCACCTGCCGAAGGGCTGGAACTGGGGCTACCGCGGCATGACCACGGTTAAGGGTCTGTTCACCGCCGGCGACGGCGTGGGCGCATCCGGCCACAAGTTCTCCTCCGGTTCCCATGCTGAAGGCCGTATGGCTGCCAAGTCGATGGTGAAGTACTGCATCGACAACAAGGACATGAAGGTCGAACTTGATACCGACGCAGCTGCTCTGGTTGACGAGATCTACAAGCCGGTTCGCAACTTCCTGGAATTCAAGAACTACACCACCGCCATCGACGTGAACCCGAACTACATCACGCCGAAGATGTTGCAGTTCCGCCTGCAAAAAATCATGGACGAGTACGTTGCTGGCGTTGCCACCTACTACACGACCAATGACAAGATGCTGGCTGTTGCCGAAGACAAGCTGGGTACGCTGAAGGAAGACGCTCAAAAGATGCGTGCGAAGGATCTGCACGAACTGCTGCGCGCCTGGGAAAACTACCACCGCATCATGACGGCGGAAGCCCACATGAAACACATCCAGTTCCGTGAAGAATCCCGTTATCCGGGCTTCTACTATCGTATGGACAAGAACTTTGTCGACGAAGAGAACTGGAAGTGCTTTGTGAACTCCATCTACGACAAGACCACCAAACAGTGGACCTGCTTCAAGCGCGCCCACGTTGATCTGGTTGACAAGTCCAAGCTGTTCAAGCCGGCCACTCACTAAGCCGTTGAGATAGTTGTAGCAAAAGGCCGGGCACCGCAAGGTGCCCGGCCTTATTTTCACTAAATTGTGATTTTTTCCTGACTACTTTCTTTTGAGAGTATTCTGGAAAAACCGTAAAGCAGGTTAATTCAACCTGATTGGTAATAAACGAGGTCGAGAAAATGGAAGTCGAAATTGATATCAGCGAATCCCCGTATCCCAACAGTCCGGTCATACCGACTCAATACGACGGCGATAAAGTCATCCAGTTCCAGTGTCGCAAGGGAATAACCTGTTGGAATGCCTGTTGCAGCAATATCGACATTATCCTGAGTCCCTATGACATTTTGCGGCTGAAGCGCCGGCTTAATCTGACTTCCGGGGAATTCCTGACGCAATACACCTATCCTTTTGAATTTGAAAAGGAAGGGGTTGCCGGCGTGAAATTCAAACCCGTTGATAACGGTACAGCCTGCCAGTTCATGCGCCCGGAAGGATGCAGTGTTTATGAAGACCGTCCCACGGCATGTCGCTATTACCCGGTTGCACTCTTGTCCATGCGCCGTCAAGATGAATTCACCGACAGCTGGTCGTACGCACTGATCGAAGAAAAGCATTGCCTCGGACACAATGAGCCGCGCTCGCTGACCATTAACGACTACCGCAAGGAACAAGGCCTGGAAGATTACGATCAACTGGCACGTGGTTGGCGTCAACTGATTCTCAAGAAAAAATCCTCTGGCCCCACCGTTGGCAAACCCTCGAAGCGTAGCCTGCTGATGTTCTTCATGGCTTGTTATGATCTCGACCGCTTCCGTGAATTCGTGATAAGCGACTCGTTTAACGAAACTTACGACCTTCCCGGCGATTTCAAACAAAAGATCCTCGGCGACGAAATTGAACTCATGCAGTTTGGTTTCCGTTTTCTCCGTCAAGTCATGTTTGGCGAAGATGAGGGCATCACGATGCACTCGGATGCTATGGATAAGCTTTTGGCGCGCAAGCGTGAGATCGAAGCACTACGAGCCGAGCAGGGAAACCAGGACGACGCGCAGGAAGCCTAACCCCCCCTACTCGCAATGAGCACTTGTGAGTATTGGTGAGTAGGGAATTTCACCGTCAGGATTTAAGATGCGGTGATTGCATGGGTGAAAAATGATGATGGGGATGGAAAATATCCATCCCCATCACCTTTTAGGTGGAGTAAATTATGAAACAACTGCTGGGAAGTCTGATCATCGCGTTTGGCCTGTTGTGGGGTTCCGCCCAGGCTTCCGGCGGAGGCGGCGGGGGCAGTGAGGGAGGAAATCTTTATTCCAAAATCGGCACCTTTACCGTCAACCTGCAAAATATCAGTGAATTCCTGCAAGCCGATGTCTCGGTCAAACTACCCAACGCTCAACTGCTGGATAGCATCAAACTTTACCTGCCCTATATCAAACACGAACTGATACTCTTGCTGAGCGCTCAGGACTCTCAGCAACTTGCCAGCGTAGCCGGCAAGCAGAAACTGATGGAAGAAACCAAAACAGCAATCAACAAGGCATTGAAAGTAAACGATAAGGATGGAATTTCAGACGTCCTTTTCGAATCATTCGTCATCCAGCAATAGCAACGCCCTACTGATGCCTATTTCCCTTGAGATAGGGCGCATATTGCTTGTCCATACCTAGGATATGCTTGACTAACCAGTCACTTACCAGGAATCCAATCATTTCCCCGGCCACCGACTCGCTGGACTGTTGGTAGTGTTTTTCGATCTCCTTGACCTTTTTCAGCAGTTCCTCATGCACCTTCTTATGCGCAGCAAGGCCGGCATAACCATGTAATTCCATCTGCCGTTCTTCCTCAGAAAAATGTTTCTGAGTGTATTCGACCAATTCACGGATGGTTTCACCTACGGATTCCCGGCCCCTTTTCGCAAACATGGCCTCATGCAGTTTGTTGATAATGGCAAATAACTTCTGGTGTTGCTCGTCAAGCGAGGGATTATTCACCGTATAAGCCTGCGACCAATCGACAAATGACATATCTCACATCTCCTTCT
This sequence comes from Sulfuricella sp., assembly GCA_018336195.1. GTDB lineage: Bacteria > Pseudomonadota > Gammaproteobacteria > Burkholderiales > Sulfuricellaceae > JAGXQV01. The sequence goes on from JAGXQV010000049.1 coordinate 55,414, forward strand.
GAAAATTGCGAGGTTCAATCCCACCCGAAAACCGTTTACAATCCGTCAGGCTAAGCGTCACGGAATGATTTCATGAAACTTTACGGCATCGCGAATTGTAGCACCGTCAAAAAAGCGCGAGCATGGCTCGTCGACAAAAATATTCCAATGGAATTTCACGATTTCAAAAAGCTGGGAGTGAACGAACTCCTGCTCAAGACCTGGATATACCAAGTCGGTTGGGAGCGGTTGATTAACCGGAAAGGAACCACCTGGCGGCAATTACCCGACACCGTCAAGGCATCGATCTCCGACGAATCTGCGGCAATCCACCTGATGCAGGAAAAGCCCAGCATCATCAAACGCCCCATTGCGGAACGGGACGGAAAAATTGTCCATCTCGGCTTTGACGAATCCAGCTACAACACTTTGTTTAGAAAATAACCGATGAACGACACTCTGGAACTCGCCCGTGCGCTCATCGCTCGCCCTTCCCTCACCCCGGATGATGCCGGCTGCCAGGAACTCCTGATCGCCCGTCTGGAAAAGCTCGATTTCCGGATCGAAAAAATGGCCATCAACGGCGTATCGAACCTCTGGGCAAGGCGCGGCACCACCGTCCCGTTGGTCTGCTTTGCCGGGCACACCGACGTGGTCCCCACCGGCCCAGCCGAAAAATGGGGTAGCGATCCGTTTACCCCGCAGATTCGCGACGGCAGGTTGTATGGGCGGGGCGCAGCAGACATGAAGACTTCGGTAGCGGCCTTCATCACGGCCATTGAGGAATTCGTCGCTGCGCACCCTGAGCATCCGGGATCGGTCGCCCTGCTGATCACCTCGGACGAAGAAGGCGTGGCCGTCGACGGCACCGAAAAGGTGGTGCAAGCCTTACAAGCACGCGGAGAAAGCATCGACTACTGTATCGTCGGTGAACCCACCTGCGCGGAGCGGTTCGGCGACATCGTAAAAAACGGGCGGCGTGGCTCGCTTTCCGGGGCGCTCACGGTGAAAGGAATTCAGTGCCACATCGCCTACCCGCACTTGGGGAAAAACCCCATTCACTTGGCCGCACCTGCCATCGACGAATTGGCAAAGACGGTTTGGGACGAAGGCAACGACTATTTCCCCCCCACCACTTGGCAAATCTCCAACATTCACGGGGGAACCGGGGCCAGCAACGTAGTGCCCGGCCACCTCGACATCCAGTTCAATTTCCGCTTTTCCACAGCCAGCACGGTTGATGAATTGAAAAGTAGAGTCCACGCTATTCTGGACAGGCACGGACTGGAATACGATCTGGCCTGGTCGCTCTCCGCCAAGCCTTATCTGACGCCGCAAGGCCCGCTAGTGGAAGCCGTTGCGACGGCAATCCGTTCAGCTACCGGCATCGACTCCGCATTGTCTACTTCCGGCGGCACATCCGACGGACGTTTTATTGCAGACATCTGCCCGCAAGTGGTGGAATTCGGTCCACTCAACGCAACCATCCACAAAATCGACGAATGTGTTCCCGTCGCCGACATCGAACCCTTAAAGGAAATTTTCCGGCTGACGCTGGTCAACTTATTGGTGAAAAAATGATCTATCACGAAGCCCGCACCCGCCTTACCACCGTTCGCGATTTGCTGCGATTCGCAGTCAGCCGTTTCGAGGAGGCCAACCTGTTTTACGGTCACGGCACAACCAATGCCTACGACGAGGCAGCCTATCTGATCCTGCGTACCCTGCACTTGCCGCCCGATCGCTTGGAACCGTTTCTCGATGCGACCCTGATCCAGGACGAAATGGATAATGTCCTGGAAACCTTGGAAAGACGCGTCAAGGAGCGTATTCCCTCGGCATACCTGACCCATGAAGCATGGCTGGGGGACTTCCGCTTTTACGTCGATGAGCGGGTAATCGTCCCGCGCTCTTTTATTGCGGAACTGCTGGAAGAGCAGCTTACCCCCTGGATCGAGGCTCCGGAAGCCATCGAAAGCGCTTTGGACTTGTGCACCGGCTCGGGGTGCTTGGCCATTCTGATGGGTATCCATTTCACCAACGCCTTTATCGACGCCGTGGATATCTCGCCGGATGCACTCGAAGTCGCCCAACGCAATGTCGCGGATTACGGCATGGAAGAGCAAATTCGCCTGGTTCGCTCGAACATGTTTACCGAACTCGGTGACAGCCGCTACGACCTGATCGTCAGCAATCCGCCCTACGTCAATGCCCCCTCCATGGACGCCCTGCCCTACGAGTATCGCCACGAACCAGTGCAGGCGCTGGCCAGCGGCGAGGATGGCCTGGACCATATCCGCGTCATCCTCGGCCAGGCAGCCAACCATCTCAACGAAAACGGGATTTTGGTAGTAGAGGCCGGGCACAACCTGGAAACCATCAGCCAAGCTTTTCCCCACCTCGATTTCACTTGGCTGGAGACCAGCGCCGGCAACGAACATGTTTTTCTGCTGACCCGCGAACAGTTGCAACGCCAGGAATCACGCGCTTAATGAAGCGTTGCCAACTCACCGGCCAACGGCCCGGCATGTGGCGGGCCGCACCAGCTTTCCGGACAGTTTCGCACTCAAGCGATCCAGCGACTGACAGGAAATCCGGTGGTTGCCGCGCAGGTCGAGACGAAGGATTTTCTCGGCCGGCAGCATTTCCAGTGGTGAAGCGTCCCGAATATCGTTGCCGGCCAAGTCGATATTTCTGAGCGCCATCAATCGTTCCATCCCCGCCAAGCTGACGATGCTTGCCAGTGGGCAGGCCAGTTCCGACAAATCGGCAATCTCCGTGCCGCGATATTTTTCCACGATACAAGCGCGTAAGGCGGCATCCTCATAGTACAGGACATGAACGTCCGGCTCCTCATGGGCGGCATAGCGCCGGGCGTTTTCGTTAAGGGCGCGAGCGGCATCGCCGCTAATGGGGTCGCCGCAAATTCCTTCCAAGCCACAGCGGCTGTCGCGGATACGTGGGTTCGAAAAGATCGGCAGATTGCCTTTACCATTGCCGTTGATCTGGCGCATCCAGCCCCCCACCATGATGTCGCCGAATTCCCCCGCCTGCGGCTTGCCGTCGCAATTGCCCACCCCATAGCCGAGCGCATAGGGCGCGATGGCGACGGTGTGGTTCTTTCCCGGATCGCACTGATCCACCAGGCTGCCATGATTCAGCCCCATCAGATGCCCCAGTTCGTGGGCCAAGGTATGCGCGCCGCAGGCAAAGTCGATTGCAGCAAACGCCGTGCGGGAGATGGATATCGCTTCCAGAGTCTTATTCACGGCAAAGGCACGGCCGCACCCCAGCTTGCCACGGATCAGGAGGTGGGAAACTACGGCAACGGTATAGTCGGCCCCGAACTCGTCGGCACGACCGAACATGGCGGTAAAGCCATTCCGCTCCTTCGCCATGTCCTCCAGGATCTGCATAACTTCTTTGCTGCCTACCGCCGTAAAATCGACAGCGACGATCTCAGCCTGGAGATTTACCTCGCTATCGCGGTAATAGCCGTTGAGTTCCGCGACCCATTTCCCCAGTGCAGTCTGGATGGATGGGCGCTGCATCCGGCCCGCGACAAGATCATTGTCGACCACGAACCGCAGGCCGATAGTTTCAGCATTCGCCGTGCCCGCCGCAAGGAACAGGAGCACCAGCGCAACAACGTGGCGACACAGCATCATGCGGGTCTGTCAGCGGGATAGCACGTATTGGGCGACCGCCAAAGCGCGTTTGCGGCGCAGACTTTCCTGGGGACGCTCCAGCATGACACGAACCTCCTTGGCAAACTTGATGATGCCCATCAACTCGGTCCAACGCGGCAGGTCTTCCCGTTCTTCGGCAGTCAATGGAGTATGCGCCGCATAGCTGGCGATGAAGGCATCGAAACGGGCGAAATCCGCCAAGTGGAAATATTTCTCCGCCAGCGAAAATTCAAACGCGCCATCAAGGACATCAGCCATGCGCGGGCCGAAGAAGGCATTGTTGAAATCGAAGAAGCACGCCTCGCCCTGTTCGGTGACGATCACGTTCTTGGGCGTGACGTCGCCGTGGCAATGGACGAAGGGGCTACGGGCATAGAGTTCGCCTCGCTTCTCACCGGGATCGTAGCATTCGATCAATGGGATGAACCCTCGGAAGGCCTTGGAAATTTCCTCGTCAAGGCCGGGTTTCTTGAGAAAATCATGAAACGCCGGCAGCCAGATCATGCAAGTTTCGTCGAAAGTGAAACTCTGGGGCGAATCCAGCGGCTTTTCCATTTGTACCCGGTGTATCTCGGCGAGGGCTCTGCCGATCTTCTCCATCTGATACTCGGGCTTTTGCTGCACCACACCGGGAATGCGCTCGAACAACAAGGCAGGAAAACCCTCGATAGTCGCATCCTCGCCATGCGGCGCGTGAACAACCCCCGCCGTCGCAATGTTACGTTCCATGAGTTGGGCCATCAGGCTTTCCTCATAGTCGGTATGTTCGATGATGCGGCTGCGATGGTAATTGCCGGACACCTTGAAGAGCTTGAGCACGTAATCGCGCTCCCCCACAAATACCTTGTAGATGGCATTCTCGGTGGACACCTTCATTTTTTCCACAGCCGGACGGGTAAATCCATGCAATTTGCTGAGCCGGGCAGCGATACGCTCTTCTTCAGCAGAACGATACACCACACCATCGCGGGCACGGTCGTAAACCAGCTTGGCGGCGAATTTGCGCAAGAAAGCTTCCTTCTCCTCATGGAAACCGTGAGAAGGAAAGAATACGTAAGCATCCACCAGATGCTCGATGAATTCCATGTTGGGATGACGCGTCGGCCATTCCCCCGGACCATTGGCCATGGGGATCTGGACGACATGGTAAACCGCGCAATGGTTGGAGGCTTCGGGGTTAATCAAATGCCAGTGCGCCGGAACATCGACTTCCCGCGTCGGGTCGATTTCCACCAGGATATCCACATCCGACCCCAGCTTGGCCATTTTCCCATGCACGAAAGGCGCTTGGTAGCGCCCCATGTCGCCACGCATGGCCGACCCCATCAGGTAGACTTTTTCAACCGCACCAAACGCCGCGACTTCCCGCAGCAGGGTTTCATCGACTTTGCGGCGTAACGCCTCCTGCTCAGGCTTGGCGAAGGCTTCCTTGGTCGGCTTCACGAAACCCAACTGCAAGCGCGCCAACAAGCTGCTCCACGCCTTGTAAAGGGCTTCGGCATCGCTCTTGCCGCGCCGGGGCGTTGAACTGTACGGAAAAATCACCTGATTATTGGCGTGGGCATAAAGCCACAACTCCGGATCGGTTTCAACCGTCAAGGTCTGACCGGCGGCAAGCGCGGCATAGAGATCGAGAACCTGACACTTGAGCCGGTTGAGTTCATTGGGGTCGATCGCCACGCCCAGACGGGAAAGGTAATCGACCAGCCGCCCAGTTCCGCTATAGCCGCGCAAGCGCTTGAAATCGTTGGCACTACGCGAATCCGGCTTGACCACCACCTTTAGGCTCGCACCGAGATAGCGCCGTTCGACGCCTTCGAGTTCCTGGGTGAAACCGATATAGTTGAAAATATCCCTGACCTTGGGCAAATGATGTTGGGCAACGGCAATCGCCAGCAACTCGCCGGGCAGGTTGCCGGCACCGAGGGTGAAGTCGATTTCATTGTCTTCGAGCAGTTCGAGCACTTCATCGTAGCTGGTCGCGTAAGGGCTATCGACATCGAGCGACCGGAATAACTGGGCAATCTGCCGAAATTCCACCTGATCGATCAGGAGCTTGTAGTTGCGGTAATGAAAATGATAGCCGTCGCCGCATTCCTCCAGAGAAAAACGCTGCGGATGATATTTCACCTCATGCTTGAGACGCGACTCGGTCCAGATCCGCACGTCATCCTGGTTGGCATTGGGTAGTTTGCCGTCCTGGTAGTGTTTTTCTTCGATGATGGCCTGCAATTCCTTGGACTGTTTGCTAAATGCGGCGACGATATCCTCGAATTCGCCACGGCTCAGTTCGATGCGCAGGTCGCGGTAATGAATATGGATGTTTTCCTCCATATCGAGAAACAGGTTGCGGTGCCGGGGTTTTCCCAGGATGTTGCCGCGAAACAAAGTCTTCTTGATGACGCCCATGACGATCCCAATATTTTCAGTTTATTAGCAAAACGAAATCAGATAGATTCCGGCGGGTTCTATTTCTCGACCTCGAACGTTCTCAAATATTCACCAAGTTCGTCAAGCTCGCCCTTTACAAACAGTAAGTCCCCCGGCCGGACCTCGGCCAGGATTGTTTCGGCCAATTGGTCTAGCTGTTTGCTGCCGGAGGTTTGTCGGTTATAGTCGAAAAGTTGCCGAATCACTTTTGACTTGTCGCCGAGATGCTCGAAAGTAATGCGGGCATTGGCGCCGACCAAGATCAAGGCGTCGAAACCGGCGGATTCAACCCATTCAGCAAGACGACGATGTTCCTCCTCACTGGCGTCTCCCAGATAGACCATCTCTCCAACAACCCCGACTTTTCTACCACCTTCAGCCAACGGCCGCATCAGCGGCACCATACGCAATGCCGATTGATAACTCAGTACTGACGCACGTGACGCGTTGTCGTAGCAGCGGAACTTCACCCCCTTCCAGGAAAGCTTCCGCAATACCCCCTGGCTCTCATAGGGAATGAAATCGACCAGTCCGGCTGCCGCCTTTGCCACATCGGCACCAAGATGATAGGCAGCCAGAAGAACAGATACGCTCGCCAGCGGAATATGATCGCCGACCAAAGGAACTTGGTATTCGACCTCTTCACCTTCGATCACCGCCTGCACCCGCCAGCCGTCGCCGCTAAATTCCTTGCCGCGCAAGTAGCCGTTGCACCACGGTTGCGAGCCGAATACTAGGATGGGCAAGCGGCGCCGCGCCAATACCGCTTTTCGCACCGCCAGATAATTGGTGCTGTCCGCATTCAGGATCGCATAACCGCCATCCACCACGGCATCGACAATCCCGGCCTTGGCTTCGATCAGGGTTTGCTGGGTACCATGGTATTTCAAATGTTCGTTGCCGACTTCGGTTATCACCGCTACATGCGGCTGAACGATCCGGCTGCGTCGCACCCCGCGCCCCGGATTCGCCACCGATGCCTCGAGTATGGCTACCCGGTCGCCGCGTCGGATCGAAGCCAAGCTTGCATAGAGAGCAACATCGAGATTGGCACTGTTGCATACATAGTGCACGGGAATTTGCTTCGACAACACATGCCCGAGCATACATTTGAAACCGGTTTTTCCTTCGGTACCGGTCACCAAGACACGCTTGCCGGCAAACTGATCGCGCGCATACTGCCCCAGTTGTTTCGCTGCCTCTCTTACGTCGTCCACCAGCAACAAAGGCCGGTCCTCCGGCAACCCTTTCGCCCAGCGCGGCACCGCCGCCGCAACGGCCCCCATCTGAAAAGCCTTGGCTAGGGAAGTGCGATGGGCATCGCCGAACTCCGTGGGTGTTTCGACATCGCTAAACATGAAGATAAAGTTCCCGCTGGAGCCTTCCTTGATGTATTTGCGGTTAACACTGATCCCGGTTAAATCAGGCCGCCCTTGGTAATTTCGCCATTCTCCACCGGTAACGCTGGCAATGGTCTGGTAATCCAACATTAGAGTTGACTGCATAATGCCACCTATCCCATTGTATTTAATTGTTTGTACCGGTTGTAACGGGAGCTTTTCCAACTGCCCGCGCCATTCCTGCTCAAGGGCATGGCTCGACAACCGAACTTTGAGCATTTCCTTGAACTCATCTCCAAGCGGAATTGGAAGGTTATCGATCAAATATTGGTTTTTCTCCAGCCAACGACTCTGCTCAATTTGTCGCAGGACATACGCGCGATCACCGGTCAACTCAAGACAATCGAGCAACACCACGTCGCCCTTTGGCAAGACGCCGTAATTCTTGTTGAACCACCAACTGGTTTCGCTAATCCCGTACCGCCACAACTCGATCACCAAATCCAGCAGCGACGTCAATAACCAACGGATTTCCTGGAGTTTTTCTTGCTGCGCCAGTTTGGCCAACACCGCCCCCAGATTCTCGCCACGCGCTTGTCGGTAAACACCGTCCTCCAAAACCTCGAAATTACCGAGCAATAACGAGGGCGGCTTGTTACGCATGAGAAGATCAATGGACGGCTGGATCGCTCCGCGCACGATTTTGAAAGCCTCAGCCGTATCTCCCTCATATTCCCGGGCGATGGTATCCCACGACTCCTCGGCGGTTTTCAGCACCTTGACAACATAATTATTGAAAAGGTAAACCCGACACTGCCACCCCTCGCGTATCGCCTCGGCTTCCGCCAACTCCGACATAATTCCTGGAGTCTCGCCATTGGAAATCGGGTTGGGCTTCCCATGACGAGTCGACGACTGCAACGGGAAAGCGACCCCGGCCACGCCTGCCGGCGCCTTTTCCGTGACCTCAATCTTGCCCAGGAAGACCATGCCGGCGGCGAGACGGGAATCGTCGCGGGCCTCGACAGACATTGGGGCGCCGCTTTCCAAGTCGATCAGGTGCCAATATAGCCGGTAAAACCCTTCGGGTAATTGGCTGGGCGGGCGCACCACCACGCGATCTCCGATGACATCGTCACGCCGCCAGTATTCGGTAGGCCATATCCCTTCCGCCACCGGATGCGTATAGGTAAAGCTCGTCTCGCCCTTTTCCGCTATTCCCGTCAAGCGCGCTTCCCAGCGCCCCACCGATGGCCGCGCGGAACGAAACAACACTTCACAGAGAAAGCCGCGCCGAGGTCGAACCTGAGAAGCAAAGCGCGCGCCCAAAACGTCCAGTTCGGCATTCACCTTGACCTCAGTCGGCCATTCACAGGTGCCGGGGACTTTCGGATAGACAACGTTGCTTTTCAACCCGCGCAGTTCCGCCGACACTTTCGGCAAGCTGCCGGCAGCTCTCGTTCGCTCAACAGGAGAAGGCTGCCGACGATAATTCACCTTGCTCTTGGGCGAGCAACTCAGAAGCAAACTCTCGTTGTGCAACGTGAAACAGGCGCGAGGATCCAGTTTCTTACTCGAATCCATCATCAATTTACGGATAATGCCGGCATCCACCCCTTCAGCCGGGGCAGCACGCCCGCTGTCCAGGCGTACCGGGATTATTTCGAGCTGCTCTACGCCGCAGGATGTCAGGGTCAGTTCGAATAACGCGGAATAACGCATCCGATTCTGCTCTACGCGATCAAACAACAGGGTACCCATGTCGTAAACGATTGGCCTTCCGGCGTATAACTCGACACCCTGCAGAATATGGGCGGAATGGCCAAGCACGGCGTCGGCCCCCAGATCGATGAACGCCCTGGACAAGCGGCGAAATTCATCCACGGGGGCTTCCTGCCAGTTGTTGCCCCAATGAGGCGATACGATGATCACATCGGCATGGGCGCGAGCTTGTGCCAGCGACGCTGCCACCACCGCCAGGATATCGGTCCCTTGCGCGTGCTGAATTCCCGGCTGTGCAACGCCGGCACGCATACATTCCGTTTCGGTTTCGATGCCAATGAAAGCAACCGTCAACTCACCAGCTTGCATGTAGGCCGGCATTGCCGCTTGCTGCTCGTCGACTCCTGCTCCGAAGTGGGCAAAACCGCAAGCATCAAGCACCTCGCACTGCTGCTTGAGTCCCTCCCGCCCATAGTCCATGGCATGGTTGTTGGAAGTACAAACCACCTGGATACCGGCCTCGATCAGAACATCGAGCATTTCAGGGCGGTTATGGTAGTAATAGGGTCTTCGCCCGCCTTTGTCGAGAAAGTCGCCAATCGTGGTAACCGAAGTTTCCAGGTTGACCATGGCGAGATCGGCGGCATGCAATCGTGCCGCCAATTGCTGGAGCGGCCAAAGAGGGCCGTGCAAGCCGACATAACCGGGCATCTGTCGCCCCAGGCAAACATCGCCGCCCGCAATCAGCTTCACCTTGGTCGATACGCTGTACCGCTCGTTGGCCCCACGATGCGCAATCGCCGCATAGTCTGCGTCACCGAGCAGTTCCGGTACGGTGAAAGCTGTGTGCGTAGCCTCGTCTTCCCGTTCTTCCAGAAACTTGGCTAGTCGCAGATAGGCTGTCGCCGCAACACCATTCCCCAGTTTGTCGCAAGCTTCGGCAATTAACCGATATGGCGCGGACCAGCCACGCTGGCCGATTGCAGCTCGGCTTGCAGCAATGAGAGCGGCATGATGGCTACCCTCCGCAAGGTGCCGTTCCGCCTCTTTGAACTCCTGCAAAGGGGAAAGACTGCCAGATTGTGGCAACTGTCCATCCGGCGACATAATCATGCTGAGGCTCTAACCATCACCTTGCCGCTTGGTTGGGGGTCAGGCTTGCAGCGAACCGATCCGCAAATGTCCTGATGGTATTCACTTGTTCTACGTTGAAAGGAATATCCCGACGCCCGCCGGAACCTAGTCCGCAATCATAGCTGGCCATGATATTCGTTGAAGTAGTCGTTTTGGCACCCGGTGCACAAACATGTGAAAGCCCGAAGGCGTGCCCCATTTCATGCTCTTCCGGACTTTGGGTTTGGTGATCAAGGCGTTCCCAGTCGATCACCACAAATGGCCGATCACCATTGTTATGGCCGTGTGAAGTAATGTCCGCAAAGCCGTTCTGGTTGCTGAAACCATCATAAACATAAAAGTTGATCGCGCCTCGATCTACCAGCCGGCTATCGCCGCAAGCCTCGTATCTCGCCTTGAAATCGAATGAATCATATTCCCGCGCATAGTCGCCCATCTCAAGCAGCGAACTGCACACGCCCAACTTATAGGCATAGGTGACATTCTTGAAATTAAAACGCACCGGATTCTTACCGTCTGCGCCAACAAAGTAGGTATTCAAAATATCTACCTCTCGCCGCATCTGCTCCGGCGTCGCCCGTGCAATTGCTTCCGCCCGATTGGTCAGCACCACGAAATTGACGTCGAAAACCGGTGGATCACTCGCCTGACAGGCGCATGCGGCCAAACAACCGGAAAACAACCATAACAACTGTCGTATCATCATGAGTTCTGTTCCTCTGCCGGCTCCCAGAATGGCAAGAGTTTCGCATAGAAAGACGCCACATGCTGAATGGTGTCGATGCGAAACCACTGCCGGGTATATTTGAACCGGATGCCACCCAGCGCGAGGTTGGGGTTACGGGCAAAATAAATCGCATCTTCCGTGTTGACCAGATGCATCAACGCCCAAGCCGCCAGACGCAATGCCGGCCAGATTGCCTGCGCACGGGCCTGATCCCCCATTTTCAGAGCGAGCTGGTAGGCTCCCAGCATCCCCTCACAACGCGCCCCGTCGGCATAGGGATAATCTCCATAGGTGTAGTAAAACGCCCCAGCATAGTCGGGATACGGCGCATCCGGCACTTTGTAGAGATTGGCAATCATCTTGTCCGCATCGGCAAAAACGAAGTCGGAATAAAGTGGTCTGCGCATTTCCTCAAAATCCCACAGTTCCATGATCCCCATCATCAGCCAGGCATCGGAAGGTACTGCGGTATATTGGTCGGCACGGGTTTGGGGGCGAATCCGGATTAGGAATTCAAGCGCGCTGTGCAACTTGGCGAAAATCGTCTCGCGCGTGGGTTGGTCGGCGAGATGGAGGTATTTTGCCAGTCCGCACACCGCTTCGCCCGGGTAGTAAAAGGAAAAATAATTCTGGTTTTCCTCTTCCGTCACCGGCTTGTCGAGATAGATGTTGTAATAGATGAATTCACCACTGGCGGTAATCTGGTTGACCAGGTGCCAGGCAATTTTGTCCGCCCATTCGCGGTAACGGTCGTCACCGGTAAGGGACTGATAATCCGACAGGAGATATAGCGCGATGCCGGAACCACCCAGCTTGGCTTTTTTCTCGCTATAAATGAACGCACCTTCCCTTCCCGCGTAATCCTGGTGCCGGGTTTGCATCATCAGATAGTCGATGCCGCGACGGATGTTCTCCAGGGTATCGCCGCGATGGGAATATTTCTCGTAATAGACACAGGTCAGCCCACCTCCCCCATGGCGCAGGATGTTGTAAAAAGGATTCTTGTCCGGGTCGCGATTGGGATGTTCGTGATCGCGCCGAGAATCCAGCGCGGAGTCATAGTAATAGAGATACTTGCCGTTCCTCTCCTGGGTGCGCTGGATATGTTGGATCGCCAGTTCCACCGCGTGTTCGATTTTGGCCTTGGTCAGAGCACCAACCACGGGATAACCACGATACAGACGCAACCAGGTTGTTTGGCCGGAAAGATAACTTTCCGAGCGGAATCGCTGGAATTTGGATGAGTGTAGGTAGTCCTCGCCATGCACGCTGTTCAGATAGGCACGCAATTGGCTCATCGACATGACCGAGCGCACGTAACCATCGCCCGGAGGGAAGATATGAGTCTTGCCGTCCGGTCCTTTGAAGATCAACCCTTCCAGACCAATTTCAAAATGGCGCTTGCCGGTCGGTTGCATCCCTACCGCATAAAAATCCACCGGAACAGGTAGCTCGCTCACAAAATCGATTTGCAGACGGAACGGCTGTGCTGTCAATTGGGCAACCCGCGGATGAACCAACAAACGTTCAAGCACCTTGGAAAATTTAAGCTGACCAGCCTTTCTCGACCGACTAACCAAGATACGCTTAAATCCAGGGGAATAAAGCGCCAGAATAATTCGCTCACAGGCTTGAGGAAAACCGGTGAGTGCAAACAGCTGGTCGACTTCCGTCAAGCTCGGGGCAACCCTCTCCCCTGCTCCACCCAATGTTGCATTCAATAAATTGAGAAACACGATATCGGCAGCCCCGGGCTGAAAAACCGGCAAACGCTTTTCAGGTACAAGAAACTGGCTCTTTTCCGTAACCCTATCGAATTTCATAGGCGCAATCTGACTGGAATTATTCTGGCTTATTCATGAAAAAGGCGGGATTCCCTTCCGGGAACCCCGCCGTTCAAGCGGTTAGGACTAACGTTCTACCATTGGATCTTGTCGATGTTATCGAACTCGACTGTACCGTGCTCGGTAGTAACGGTGCCGTGTTTGTCATGAACGTCAAGCTGACCATGCTCATGACCATCGACAATCTTCTGACCATCGATTTCAAGCGTCCAGTTGCCGTGCACATCAGCCGCTGGCCCATGCCCCAAATCAATTTCAATGACGTCAGTCCAGTTTACACCTCCGCCACCATCAACATGCGTATGACCATCAATCTGACCGAAAACAAACAGATCATTACCAGCATCACCATACAGTGAATCATGTCCACCAGAACCATGAATAGCATCATTTCCGGCGCCACCATGAATGGCGTCGTCACCGGTGCTTCCATGCAACTGATCATTCCCGCTTGTGCCATTGGAAGCTGGCTTGCCATCATCAATGGATTCGCCACCCATTGTCGATTTTTCACTGGCATCAACAAAGGCTTTTCCATTTTTACTTGAATGATCTTCAGACTGCGTCGTCGTATCAGCAACTTTGTGATCGTCAGCCTTCGGCGTTGTATCAGCAACCTTGTGATCGTCAGCCTTCGGCGTTGCATCAGCAACCTTGTGATCGTCAGCCTTCGGCGTTGTATCAGCAACCTTGTGATCGTCAGCCTTCGGCGTTGTATCAGCAACCTTGTGATCGTCAGCCTTCGGCGTTGTATCAGCAACCTTGTGATCGTCAGCCTTCGGCGTTGTATCAGCAACCTTGTGATCGTCAGCCTTCGGCGTTGTATCAGCAACCTTGTGATCGTCAG
>JAGXQV010000050.1 GCA_018336195.1 Sulfuricella sp.
AAGCCGCTCGCCGTGGCGGGCGGCGGGCAGCATTCCCTGGCGCTGCTGGAGGGCGGCACGGTATGGGCGTGGGGGGACAACGGCAGCGGCCAGTTGGGCAACGCCGCCGCCGCTAGCAGCAGTGCCGTGCCGGTGCAGGTCGACAAGTTGTCCGGGATCGTCGCGATCAGTACCAAAGCCTCGCATAATCTGGCTCTCGACGCCGCCGGGAAGGTGTGGGCGTGGGGCAACGGCGGGTGGGGCGCGCTCGGCGACGGCACCACCAACAACCGCGCGGTGCCGTTCGCGGTTCCCGGCTTGCCGCGCATCGTCGCCATCGAGGCGGGCAATGCGGTGAGCGTGGCGGTGGGCGGCGATGGTTCGGTGTGGATGTGGGGCGACAATACCTTCGGCCAGTTCGGCGAGAGCCGCTACGTCCGGCAGCTTTCCCCGGTCAAGGTGGACGCCCTGGCGGGATATACGGGATTCAGCGTGGGCGAGCAGCACGTCCTGGCCCGCGACCCCGGCGGCGTCATCCGGGCGTGGGGCTGGAACAGCTATGGGCAGCTCGGCGTGGGCGATGTCGCCGACCGCAGTGCACCCAGCGCCGTTACAGGATTACCGGACGTTCAACAATGGTCGGCACGGGCCGGGCATAGCATTGCTTTGGCGGCCGACGGCACAGTCTGGGCGTGGGGATCGAACGGCAATGGCGAAAGCGCCGACCAGACGGTTGCCGCGACCAATCTGCCGATTGCCGTGTCGGCTGGCGGCAAGTTCGTTGCGCTGTCCGCCGGGTCTTTTCACAGCTTGGCGCTGGGCGACGACGGGAGCGCTTGGGCGTGGGGCGGCAACAACAACGGGGCGCTCGGCGACAATACCCAGCGCGACAATTTCCTGCCCCGCCGGGTTGGCGGCTTGCCCAAACTGAGCGCTATCGCCGCCGGCTCGGAATTTTCCCTGGCGCTGGATGCAGGCGGCGCCGTCTGGTCATGGGGCAGCCAGGATTCCGGTCGCCTGGGTAATGGTTATTCCTCGGGTGTGCAACTCAAGCCCCAAGCCCTCAAAGCGCTATCGAGCGTCACCGCCATTTCCGCCGGTTATCAACATGCCCTGGCGTTGCGTGACGACGGGACGGTGTGGGCGTGGGGCGCCAACGACAGCGGCCAGCTCGGCGACGGCACCACCACCAGCCGCAGCGCGCCGGTTCCGGTGAGCCGTCTCAAGGATATCGTCGCGGTGGCAGCCGGTGATTTCCATAGTTTGGCACTGGATCGCGGCGGCCAAGTGTGGGCGTGGGGATACAACATCAGCGGCCAACTCGGCGACGGCACCACCACCGACCGGCTGGTTCCGGTGCAGGTTGCCGGGCTGGACCATGCGGTGGCGATTTCCGCCGGCGACCGGAGCGGTTACGCGCTTACCCAGGATGGACGAATTTGGTCGTGGGGGCTCAACGAGGAAGGTCAACTGGGCAGCGCGGCGAGTGCGGACAAGTTGCCGAAAGCCACGCCGATAGCGGACGTCGATGCCTTCCTGGGCGTTTCCGCACGTAGTGGCTACGCTCTGGCGCTACGCAAGGACGGCACGGTGTGGGGATGGGGGCGGAATTTCGAAGGCCAACTTGGCGACGCGACCTTTGCACAACGCGATACGCCGGTGGTTTCCCTCGATACGGGCGGCGAGTCGGCATTGGACCTTGATCCTGCCATCGCCAACGTGATCCCAGCGTCCAAGCTGCCGCCGTTGCGCACGCACGCCAGCCGTTCGGGGGATTTGTCGCGCTTGAACCTGAGCGTGGAAATCAAGCCGGGTACCCTGAATGTCGGCGGGCTGGTGACGCGCCACGGCTTCGCGTCGGCGTGCGGTCCCTGCGAAATCTACGTTGCCGCGCTTTACAACGATATGCTGTTGCTGTCCGACGAAAAGCGCAACTGGGTGACGCCGTTGCCGGAGCAGATCAAGAACAACGCCCTGCCAGCCTTTTTGCGGGGCGTTCAGGTTTCCAGCCAGACCAAGCTGACCGTGGATATCCTCCAGCAGGTCGATGTCAGCGGGTTTCCCGGCGCACGGATACTGGTGGGTTACGGCAGCAGCGTTCAGGAAATGCTTGGCGCCGGGCGCTATTACCCGGTCTTCACCGTTCCCAGGAATACGCCATGAAAATTATCCAATGGTTCTCGGAAGGATTTGCTTATCCTTCCTGGCGGCGCGCCCTGTTGTTGCTCGTCGCGTTCCCCATCGCCACACCAACGCTGGCTGGGGTGAACGAAATCGTCAGCCTGAGCGGCAGCGGCGAATACCGGGCGAAAACGGAAAAATCCTGGCATGAGGCACACCTCAAGCAGACGCTCGATCTGGGCAGCTATGTGCGTACCGGCGATTTGAGCGCGATGGCGATTCTCTTCGCCGACCAGACCCAGATGCGTCTCGCGCAAAACAGCATGGTGCAAATCAAGGAAATGCCGGATTGGGGCGAAACCGTCCTGGAATTGAATGCCGGGCGGGTTTGGGCGCAGGCCAAGCGAAAAATCGCCGCTGCGGAGATGCGTTCCACCAATTTGACCATCCGTGGCCCCAGCGCTGCCGCCGGGATACGCGGTACCGACTGGGAAATGGAAGTGGATGGCGAAGGCCGCACTCGCCTGGTGGTCCTGCATGGTGTCGTCGAGTTTTACAACGAGCAGGGCAGCGTGACGGTGCGCAACAACGAGCAGGCGCTTGCCGAAAAGGGCAAGGCGCCGGTCAAGATGCTCCTGCAAAACCCCGCCGAACACATCCAATGGGTGACTTCCTACGTCGTGGATGCGGCGCGCTACGCCGAGCTGAGCGATGCGGCATTGGTCGGCGCGACTCGGGAAGTCGCAGCGTTGCGTGAGGTCAAGATTTTGCTGGGCGAACGGAAAATGCAGGCAGCGCTGGAACGCCTGGAAACCCTGATGCGCTCCATGCACCTGGAGTCCGGTGTGGCTTACTTGCTGGGCGCGGATTTCGCCATTTACGCCGGCAACCTGGGGCGGGCGGAAGAAATCCTGCGCCAAGGTCGGCAGCGCTTTCCCGCCGACCCCCGTTTCGCCGCGCAACGGGCGCGAGTGGCGATGCTTCGCGACGATCTTCCCGGCGCACGGGAATGGCTGAAATCCGGCTACGCCGTTTCTCCCGCTGCCCTCGAACTGCGCTTGGCGGAAGGCGAGATCGCCCGCTTTGCCGGCGAAGCCGGGCCGGCGAGTGCGGCTTACCGTGCCGCAATGGCGGCGGCTCCCCTGGATGCGCGCGGCTGGCACGGCTTGGGGGCAGTGGAAAGCGAACGGGAAGAGGTCAAGCAGGCCCGTCCCCATCTGCTCCAGGCCCTGGAACTCGACGCCGCTTCGCCGGATACGCGCGGCGAACTGGCGACCCTGGAAACCTTCGCCAATCGCTTCGCCGATGCGCGCCGCTATTACGACCAGGCGTTGCAGGAACACCCCGACGACTACGTGGCGCTCACCGGTCTTGGACTGATGCTGCTCAAGGCCGGCGACACCGGGCAGGCGCTCGACACCCTGTTGCGCGCCAGCGTGATCGAACCGAAATATGCCCGTGCGGTGGTCTACACGGCAGTTGCCTATTACCAGTTGGGGCGTCATCGCCACGCCCTGGATACCTTGGCGCGTGCCGCCGAGCTTGATCCGCGTGATCCGCTGCCGCACCAGTTGACCAGTCTGATTTACACCGATCTGGTCGAGCCGGGCAAGGCGCTCGACGCGGCGCGCGAGGCGTTGCGCCGGATGCCCTACCTCAAGTCGCTCAACCAGCTCGCCAACGACCAGAAAGGCGCCGCCAACCTGGGCAATGCCCTGGCGCAGTTTGGTCTGGAGGACTGGGCGATGAACTATGCGCAGGAATCCTATACGCCGTTCTGGGCGGGCAGTCACCTGTTCCTCGCCGACCGTTACGACGGCAAGTTCAACAAGCAGTCCGAGTTGATGCAGGGCTACCTCACCGATCCCACCGCTTTCGGCGCATCCAACCGTTTCCAGACCCTGCTGACCAAGCCGGGCGATTATTTTTCGGCGAATCTCACCCCTGCCCGTAGCGACGATCTGCGCACCACCACCGCGAGCTTCATCACCAACGGCTATGCCAACGGCACCGTGCCGCTTGCCTATTTCGCCGAGGGCATGAAGATCAACCTGACGCCGGGCCGCGAATATTTTGACGGCGACGGCAGCACCGTCACCGCAGCGCTGGGTGCCGCGCCCCGCGAGGATTTCGGGGTGTTCGCTTTCACCAGCGTGTTCGAGGCGGCAGTGGATGCGAAGGTCAACCCGCTGCTTACCAATCGCACCACCGGACGGGAAAATCGCCTGGATGTCGGGGCGAACTACAAGTTCGCGCCAACTTCGCAGAGTTGGCTAAAATTGGGCGTGGGCGAGGAAAATGCACGCAACGACATGGCTGACCGCCAGCAGGGAAGGAGCATCGATACGCGCTTCGATACCGCGCCACGCAATCGGGATGTGCAACTCCGCCACAGCCTGAAGCTGGATGACGACGTGTGGAGTTGGGGCGTCGAAAACACCCGGATGGATAACGACACGGCGCTGACTTCGAATTCCGCGCTAACCCGGATTCGTAACGATGTCGGTGATGTGGACAAGTCCTGGAACGTCTACCTGGCCGACCGGCGCAATCTGGGCGAGCGCCTGACACTCGATCTAGGCCTGTTCTATGAGCGCTACGAGAAGACCTCCGACAACGTCACCAAGGTCAGTCAGGGCGGTTATGCTTTCTCCGTCGCTGGTCACGACGCTTACTTGCGCGAAGGGCTGCATCCACGTATGGGGCTGGCCTTCGCCCGCGTTCCCGGCGAAGTGTGGCGTTTTGCCTACCAGAAATGGGTGCGTCCCAATACCGCCAATACCTTGAGCCCGGTCGCCACCGCCGGAATCGCCCTGGACAACCAGTTGGTGTTGCCGGGCGGCGAACTGGAGCGTTTGCGTTTCCAGGTCGAGCGCGAGTTGACCCGCGACGCCTTCGCCGCGCTGTTCATCGACGGCAAGCGGGTCAACAACCTCGGTCAGCCCGGTAACGTGCTCAATCAGGGCGACGAAATCGCCAATCTCGACCGTCTGCGCAATCGCACCGCGCTGGTGTTCCAGAGCAACGGGGAGGCGCTGGAAGATTTGCCGGCCTTCCAGCAGGGGCGAGCGCTCAGCGCCGGCGTTGCGCTCAACCAGCGCCTTGCCGACAGCCTGTCGGCCTATGCCAATTACGTGTACAGCGAAAGTGAAAACACCCACGAGTGGCTGGCTGGCCTCAAGTTGCCTTATCTGGCGCGCCATCATGCCACCTTGGGGATGACCTGGGCCGGCCCGCAGCGCTTGGTGGTGCAGGCCGCCGCCGTGTATCGCAGCCGCCGTTTCAGCAACGAGGAAAACACCGCCGAATTACCGGCAGGCTGGGATATTGCCGGCAAGGCCAACTGGCAATCCGCCGACAAGCGCTGGCTGGTGGAAGGCTACGCGATCAACCTGTTGAAGAAGGATAGCGCCGCGACGCTGGGCCTGAACGTGGCGTGGCGCTATTGACGGCGGGTCATGGCGCCAGCCGTTGGTACGCCGCCAAGCGCCGTTCGCTGATTTTCCCTGTGGCCACCGCGTTGCGCACCGCGCAGTCCGGCTCCACCAGGTGTTTGCAGTTGGCGAAACGGCAGTCGCCGATGTAGGGGCGAAATTCCACGAAGGCGTGGGTGATGGCGTCGCGGCTCATGTGGTGCAGGCCGAATTCCTGTAAGCCCGGCGAGTCGATGATGTGGCTGTCGGCGTCGAGGTGGTAGAGCTGGGCGTGGGTGGTGGTGTGCTTGCCGGAGTTGAGCGCTTGGGAAATTTCCCGGGTGCGTGCCTGGATGTCCGGCAGCAGGGCGTTGACGATGCTCGATTTGCCCATCCCCGATTGCCCCACCAGGACGCTGGTCTGGCCGTGCAGCCAGGGGCGCAGCGGTGCAATGTCTTGCAGGGCGGAGAGTGGCAGCAGCGGGTAGCCCAGTTCGGCGTACAGCGCGAGTTGCTGGAGGGCTTGCTGGCTGGGGTTTTCCAGGTCGCATTTGTTGAGGACGATCAGCGCTTTGATGTCGGCGGTTTCTGCGGCGATCAGGCAGCGGTTGAGAAGGTCCTCGTAAAAAGCCGGCTCGGCGGCGAGCACCACGATGATCTGGGTGACGTTGGCAGCGATGATTTTTTCGCGGAAGGCATCCGAGCGGTAGAGCAGCGAGGTGCGTGGCGCGATGGTGTCGATGATGCCCTGGCTGGCGCTGATGGACTGCACTATTACCCGGTCGCCGCACGCCACCCCACCTTTCTTGCCGCGGGTGATGCAGGGGAGGGTGGTTCCGTCCGCCAGTTCGACGAGGAACTGGCGACCGAACGCGGCGACGACCTGACCTTCAGCCATCTATTTGAACTTGTAATACTGCTGGTTGAGGTAGGCGCCGACGTGCAACTCGTCTTCCGGAAACCAGCCGGCCCCGGCGTTGCTGTTGCAGCCGCTGATTTGCGCCTGCAACTTCTGGGGAGTCTTGATCTTGCGTTCCATGCGGCTGTACATGGCGGAGCCGTCGCCGCCCAGCATCGATTTGTGGCAGGAGATGCAGGACTTGTCGTGGAGGGCTTTGCCTGCTTTGGCGTCGCCCTTGGCGAAAAGGTCGGCGGACTGAACCGGACCGGCGAGCAGCAGGAAAATGGGGAGAGCGAGCAGATGGCGCATGGTGAACTCCTTCAGGGTGAGGTGCCGAATTTTAGGCGATGTTGCGCAATTGCGCGATGCGCACCGAGGCCGGCGGGTGCGAATCGTAAAACGCCGAGTGCAGCGGATCGGGGGTGAGCGTGGCGGCGTTGTCGTTATACAGCTTGACCAGGGCGCTGACCAGGTCGGCGGCGGGGGCGTGGCGGGTGGCGTAGCGGTCGGCTTCGAACTCGTGCTTGCGCGAATAGAAACTCATCAGCGGTTGCAGGAGGAAGGTGAATACCGGGCTGACCAGCAGGAACAGGGTAAGACCGATTGCCGTACCCGGCGTGGCGACGCCCAGCCCAGCGAAGAACCACGGGGCTTGCATCAGCCAGCCCAGCAGCCACAGCCCGGCCAGGCTCATGGCGAAGATCAGGACGATGCGCTTGACGATGTGGCGGAGCTTGAAATGGCCGAGTTCGTGGGCGAGCACGGCGACGATTTCGTGATGCTGGAGACGCTCCAGCAGGGTATCGAAGAAAACGATCCGCCGCGATTTGCCGAAGCCGGTGAAATAGGCGTTGCCGTGGGTGCTGCGGCGCGAGCCGTCCATCACGTAAAAGCCTTGGGCCTCGAATTGGCAGGTGGCGAGGAGCTTTTCGACGTGGGCTTTCAGTTCGGCGTCTTCGAGCGGGGCGAACTTGTTGAACAAGGGCGCGATGAAGGTCGGGTAGACGGCCAGGATCAGCAGGTTGAAACCCATCCACGCCAGCCACACGTACAACCACCAGTTTTCGCCCATCCGTGCCATTAGCCACAGGACGCCGAGCAACAGCGGCGCGCCGATGGCGAGGCCGAGGGCGGTCTGTTTGGCGAGATCCTTGGCGTACAGCGCCGGGGTGGTCTTGTTGAAGCCGAAACGCTCGTCGATGACGAAGGTGCGGTACACGCCGAGCGGCAATTCGACGATGCCGCTGATGAAGAACACCGCGAGGATCAGCGCCACGCCTTGCCACAAGGGATCGCTCAGCGCGCCGCCGAGCGCCTGGTTGAGCGTTTCCAACCCGCCGCCCAGGGTGAATGCCAGCAACAGCGCGGTTTCCAGGAGGGCGTGGACGATGCCCAGGCGGGTTTTGGCGATGCTGTAATCGGCGGCTTTCTGGTGGGCGGGGAGGGTGATTTGAGCGGCGAATTCAGGCGGAACCGCTGCACGATGCGCGGCGATGTGGTTGATGTGGCGTAGTGCCAGCCACAGACGCACCGCGAGAGAAAGGGCCAGGGCAGCGAGAAAAACCAGGGTGAATGTTTGCATGAGTTTAACGGGGTATGCTTACTTCGGATGGCGGGTTATGCCAAAATGCGTAATTAACGGTTTAATAAGTGGACATTATGGCACAAGACAGTAATAACCTTATCTGGATCGACCTGGAAATGACCGGCCTGGTCCCGGAGCGCGACCGGATCATCGAAATCGCCGTGGTGATGACCGATTCGCAACTCAATGTCCTGGCGGAAAGCCCGGTGCTGGTCGTGCATCAGAGCGACGAGGTGCTGAGCGGCATGGACGCCTGGAACACCTCGACCCACGGCAAGTCCGGCCTGACCGAAAAGGTGCGCGCCTCCACCCTCGACGAGGCGGAGGTCGAAAACCGTATGCTCGAATTCATCAGCCAGTACGTTCCCGCCGTCAAGTCGCCGATGTGCGGCAACTCGATCTGCCAGGACCGGCGCTTTCTCGCCAAATACATGCCCAAGCTGGAAGCGTGGTTCCACTATCGCAACCTCGATGTCAGCACACCCAAGGAACTGGCCAAGCGCTGGTATCCGAAACTCTATGACGGATTCAAGAAAGCCAACAAGCACGAAGCGCTCGCCGACATCTACGAATCCATCGAAGAGCTGAAATACTACCGCGCTACCCTGTTCCGCGAACTTTAACGACGGGAAAACCAGCATGAATCAAGGCACGACTTTCGCGATTGAGGTCAATCCCGGACTCCCCCGCAAACTCTTGCGCTTGCAGGAACTGGCGAACAACCTCTGGTATAGCTGGGACAAACCCACCCGCACCCTGTTTGCGCGCCTCCATCCGGGGTTGTGGGATGCCGTCGGGCACAATCCCAAGGTGTTCCTGCGCCGCGTCGACGAACAGCGCCTGCTCGATGCCAGCGACGACCAAGTGTTCCTCGCCACCTACAATCGCGTGCTGTCCGCCTACGATACCTACCACATCGAGCCGATGCGGCGCGGCGGCATTCACGAGCAGTTCAAGCAGGACGACCTGATTGCCTATTTCTGCGCGGAATTCGGCTTTCACGAGAGCTTCCCGGTTTATTCCGGGGGCTTGGGGATTCTTGCCGGCGATCACTGCAAGGGGGCCAGCGACCTGCGTCTGCCTTTCATCGGCGTCGGGCTGCTGTACCGCCAAGGCTATTTTTCCCAGGTCATCGACGGTGAAGGCAACCAGATCGCTACCCACAACGATTCCGACTTCGACGATCTGCCGGTCACCCCGGCGCTCGACGCGGACGGCAAGGAAATCCACGTTTACGTGGAATTTCCGGGACGCAAGGTAGCGGTCAAGGTCTGGCATTCGCGGGTCGGTCACGTTTCCCTGTGCCTGCTCGATACCGACATCGAGGAAAATTCCCCGGAAGACCGCGATATCGCCCACCAACTCTACGGCGGCGACCGAAACATGCGCATCACCCAGGAAATCATCCTCGGCGTGGGCGGTGTGCTCGCCTTGCGTGCTCTGGGGTTGAAGCCCACTGTCTGGCACATCAACGAAGGCCACGCGGCGTTCCTGTTGCTGGAGCGCATCCGCAGTCTGATCAAGGAAGAGGGGTTGGATTTCGCCAGCGCCCTGGAAGCGACTGCGGTGAATACGGTGTTTACCACCCATACTCCGGTGCCGGCGGGCCACGATCATTTCGCCGATGACATGATGTGGTACTACTTCCAGAATTGTGCTGCCGATTTGAATATCGGGCGTTCCGATTTCCTTGCCCTCGGTCGTACCGCCGACGGGCCGGATTTCAACATGACCAACTTGGCGATTCGCGGCTCGCGTCGCCAGAACGGCGTATCGCGCATCCACGGCAGCGTTTCCTCGCAGATTTGCGCCAATCTGTGGCCGCAGATTGTTCCCGAAGAAAACCCCATGAGCTATGTCACCAACGGGGTGCACGTGCCGACTTTCCTGGCGCAGGAATGGATCGATCTGTTCGACAACTATTTCGGCTACGAATGGCGCCATCGCATGTCCGACGAGGAATACTGGACACAGCGTATCGATGAGATTCCCGATCACCTGTTCTGGAGCGTGCGCCAGTCGCTCAAGTCGCAGATGCTGCAATTAGTGCGTTACCGCCTGTCGCAGCAGCATTTCCGCAATCACGGCAGCGAAGCGCATCTCGACCGCCTGCTCAAGCACGTCGACAGCTATGACCCCAACGTGCTGACCATCGGCTTTGCCCGGCGCTTCGCCACCTACAAGCGCGCCGCGTTGCTTTTCGAAGACCCCGACACGTTGCGCCAATTGCTCTCCGACGCCGACCGTCCGGTGCTGTTCATCTTCGCCGGCAAGGCCCACCCCGCCGACCGGCCCGGTCAGGACTTGATCCGGCGCATCCACGCGCTCGCCCATATGCCCGAGTTCGAGGGTAAGGTACTGCTGGTCGAAGGCTATGACCTGGGCTTGGCGCGGCGCCTGGTGGCGGGGGTGGACGTGTGGCTCAACAACCCCATTTATCCGCTTGAAGCCAGCGGTACCTCGGGCATGAAGGCCGGTATCAACGGCGCCATCAACCTGTCGGTGCTCGACGGCTGGTGGGGGGAGGGCTACGACGGCACCAACGGCTGGGCAATCAAGCCCGCGCCGACCTATCTCGACGATGGTCGGCGCAACCGCGAGGATAGCCTGGGCTTGTACGACATCCTGCGCAACCGGGTTTTCCCCTTGTACTACGACCGCGGCAGCATGGGCTATTCGGTGGAGTGGGTGAAAAAGGCCAAACGTTCCATCGCCACCGTGCTACCCCGCTACAACTCGGGGCGAATGGTCGGCGAATACGTGTCGCGTTTCTACCTGCCAGCCTCCGAGCAGGGCAAACTCTACGCCGGTGAGGGCTACGCCAACGCGCGCCTGATTGCTGAATGGAAAGCCAAAATCCGTGGGGCGTGGCAGAACATTTCCCTGCGCCGCCTGGATACGCCGAAGAAACACATCCGTTTCGGTGACACCCTGAAATTCGAAGTGGCGGTGCGCCTCGACGGCCTGAAGCCGGAAGACGTGGAGGTGGAATTGCTGTTGCGCCGCCCTGCCAAGAAGGATCTCAGCGACTTCCTGCACTTTTCCTTTACCTGCCAGGGCATCATCCAGGAAACCGGGGAGTGCCGCTTTACCCTGGATATGTCTCCGGAAATGTGCGGTCGCCTGGATTATAAAATCCGTATTTACCCCCATCATCCCCTGCTGACTCATCCATTGGAGATGGGGCTGATGTTGTGGCTTTGAACCGGTACAGTGACCGGGACTACGATTTTTCGTAGTAGAATAATGCCGTTGGCATTGCAGGGCGTACCGTTAGCCCATGAGACCAACGCTTTTTAGGCGGTTACTTTTAGAGAAAGGCAGTTATGTCGATCAATTCCGTGTCGTCCGGCAGCAGCAAGATGGTGGCCGCCTCGCCTCAACCCGAGAAAAACGAAGTGAAGCGCGCGGGACGCGAAGTCAAGGTCGATGGCGATGCCGACGACGCAAAGTCCAAGGCGTCTATCGGGCCGTCGGTTAATACCAGCGGTCAGACCATCGGTTCGATCATCAACGTCACGGCCTGACCACTTTTTCGGGCTGATTCAAACAAAACGGCGAGCCGCAAGGTTCGCCGTTTTGTTTGGGGCAATTCAAGAAGCCGGGAGTTACAGGGCTTTCTTGAACGAAAACGCGCCGCGGATCTGGTCGAGCGTGTAGCCGGTGGCCTTGTCGTGAGGATATTCGGCTTTGAGCGTTTCCTTTACCGAGGGGTCAAGGGCGTCGCTGCCGCCATGACAGTCCAGGCAGGCACCCTGCACCGGAATGGCTTTCATGAAACGCAGGTATTTGCCTTGCGGTTCGCTCACCACTTCGGCGAATTCCAGCATTCCCGGTTTTTCCTTTTCCAGGCGTTTTTCGAAGTCCGCCAGAACCTTTTGTTCCCATGCATCCGGCGTGCCCAGTAGCGGGTTGCGGACTTTCTGCGAGACGCGGGTGATGCGTTGGCCGGTCTTGCGCGACATTTCCGAGAGCATGGCGGGCGCAATGTCCTTGCATACTTTGATGGTGGAGGCCGGACCGTTGGCTTTCAATTCGCTTTGCAGCTTACCGCCCAACTGGGTTGCCAGTTCCTTGACGATCTTGCGGCTGTCATCCTGGAATTTCGCCAGATCATCGTCGGCAGCCGCGGCGGGGTTGAGGTTGAAAGCCAGGGTCAGTGCGAGGGGAAGCCATGCCTTTTTCATATCCGATTTCTCCGGGTGGTAATAGAAAAGCCAATATTAGGGTTTTATGAAATTCCTGTAAATGATCGAAATCAATCTTTCTCGGCGAGCAAGCTGCGGTACAGTTCCAGATAGCGTGTGGCGCTGGCGTCCCAGGAAAAATCCCGGTTCATGCCGGCCAACTGGATTTGCCGCCAGGTGTTGGGGTTGCGGTAGCATCCCAGGGCGCGCCGGATGGCGTCCAGCAGTCCGGCAGCGGTATTTTCGCCGAACAGGAAGCCGCTGGCGCTTTTGTCGAGAAGGGTTTCCGGGGTAGTGTCGATCACGGTATCGACCAGCCCGCCGGTGGCATGAACGATGGGTGGCGTGCCGTAGCGCTGGCTG
This sequence comes from Sulfuricella sp., assembly GCA_018336195.1. GTDB lineage: Bacteria > Pseudomonadota > Gammaproteobacteria > Burkholderiales > Sulfuricellaceae > JAGXQV01. The sequence goes on from JAGXQV010000050.1 coordinate 12,550, forward strand.
TACATCTGGTTGAGGCCGCACGGCTCGAAGCGCGAGGGCATGAGAAACATGTCGATGCCGGCTTCGACGAGATGGGAAAGCTTTTCGTCGAAGCCGATGTAGGCGGCGACCTTGCCGGGGTGACTTTGCACGAGGCGGGTGAAGGATTGCTCCAGGAGGGCTTCGCCGGTGCCCAGAATGACCAGTTGCACCGGTTCTTCAAGCAGCGTCGGGACGATTTCGAGCAGCATGTCCAAGCCCTTCTGGTAGGAAATGCGGCTGACCGCGCCCAGCAGGGGGATGGCCGGGTCGACGGCGAGGCCCAGCATTTTTTGCAGGGCCGCCTTGTTGGCGGCCTTCTCGTCGAGGTTGCCTGAGCCGTAATTGCGGGCGATGTGCGGATCGGCGGCGGGGTTCCATTCGTCGTTGTCGATGCCGTTGACGATCCCGGTGAGGTCGGCGGCACGCTGTTTGAGCAGCCCCTGCATGCCGAAGCCGAGCGGTTCACGCTGGATTTCCTCGGCGTAGTTGGGGCTGACCGTGGTGATATGGGTGGCGTAATACAGCCCGGCCTTGAGGAAAGACAGGTTGCCGTAGTATTCGACCCCCTCGATCGCAAAACTTTGCGGCGGCAGGCCGACTTCGGCGACCACCGGGGGCGGGAAAATTCCTTGGAACGCCAGGTTGTGAATGGTCAGCACCGTCGGCACCTGGGGCTCTGTGGCGAAATGCAGGTAAGCGGGGGCGAGGCCGGTTTGCCAGTCGTTGCAATGCAATAGCTTGGGACGGAATTCCAGCGGGCTGGCAGAACTGACCAGGTATGCCGCCATTCGTGAAAGCAGGGCGAAACGCAGGGCATTGTCGGGCCAATCGAGTTTCTTGGGATCCTGGTAGGGGCCGCCGCCACGGGTGTAATACTGCGGCGCCTCGATGATGAGCAAGGGGATGTCGGTGCCGGGCAGGATCGCGGATAACAGGTGAACTTCGTCGAAACCGAAAAAATCGCCGAACCAGTACAGCGACTGGATGTTGAGTGCGCCTTCCATGACCGCCGGATAGCCGGGAACCAGAACGCGCACGTCCACCCCCAGTTTGCGCAGGGCGGCGGGCAGCGAGGCACTAATGTCGGCGAGGCCGCCGGTCTTGATGAGCGGGCGAATTTCGGGGGTGGCGAAGAGAATCTGCAAATCGGAAGTGTTTGGCATTATTGTTGTGGGAAGGCTAATTAGGATATAGCTTGAAGTATATCAAAAAGCATACGAATACAGCCGGTCCGCTTTTCCCGCGCGTAACTGGTTGAAAATCGCCGCTGGGCCTATACTGAAACCGCTTTCAACAACCCTAGGAGCGGACATGGATATAGGCATTATCGGACTCGGGCGCATGGGCGCCAACATGGCGCGCCGGCTGGCTCGCGGCGGTGTGAAAGTGGCGGCGTTCAACCGCAGTTTCGATGTCGCCAGCAAGCTCGCCCATGAAACCGGACTCAAGGCTTGCGCCTCGGTTCCCGAGTTGTTGGCCGATCTCGACAAGCCGCGGGTGGTGTGGTTGATGCTGCCGGCCGGCGACGCGACCCGGCAGATGCTCGAACAGTTGGTGCCGCTGCTGGCGGCGGGCGATGTCGTGGTGGACGGGGCCAACGCTTTTTACAAGGACTCCATGAAACGCGGCGAAATCCTCGAAAAGAGCGGCATCCATTTCATGGATGCCGGGGTGTCCGGCGGTATCTGGGGATTGGAGAACGGTTACGCGCTGATGGTGGGCGGCAAGCCCGAAGCAGTCGAACACGTCGAGCCTTTCATCAAGGTGCTGGCTCCCGCCCCGGATCGTGGCTGGCTGCATTGCGGGCCGGTCGGCTCGGGGCACTTCGTCAAGATGGTCCACAACGGCATCGAGTACGGGATGATGCAGGCTTTCGCGGAAGGCTTTGCGCTGATGAAGGGCAAGGAGGAATTCGGTCTCGATCTCGCGGCGATCAGCGAGATGTGGCGGCACGGCAGCGTGGTGCGTTCCTGGCTGCTGGACCTGGCCGCGGAATTCCTGCAAAACGACCAGGACCTGGAAAGCATTGAGCCGTTCGTCTCGGATTCCGGCGAAGGCCGCTGGACGGCTCTGGAGTCCATTGAGCAGGGGATTCCCGCGCCGGTAATGTCGCTGGCCCTGATGATGCGTTTCGCCAGCCAGGGCAACAATGATTACCCGGCCAAGCTGCTGGCGATGATGCGCAAGGGCTTCGGCGGTCATGCGGTAAAGTCTGGGGAAAGCGGAAAATGAGCGACGACAACCCGCTTTATCCGTGCAGCATGGTGATTTTCGGGGCCACCGGCAATCTTTCGACGATCAAGCTGCTGCCGGCGCTGTATCACCTCGAAGAAGCCAAGCGCTTGCCGGAAAACCTTACCTTCATCGCTTTTGCCCGCCGCCAATGGGGGCAGGAAGAATGGCGTGCCTTCATGGAGAATGCGCTCAGGGACAAGCTCAAGGAGCATTTCAGCGAGGAGCTTTTCGCGCGCTTTGCCGCCCGTTTCAGCTATCTGCGCGGGGAATTGCACGATCTCGATGCCTATCGCAGGCTGGTCGAGGAGTTAGGCAAACCGAAAAGCGGTGCGTGTTCCAACATCGTGTTTTATCTCGCCATCAAGCCGGCGGAGTTTGCCTCGGTCATCAAAAATTTGAGCGAAGTTGGACTCAACCGCCCGCGCGGCCTGCACCGGGTGGTGGTGGAAAAGCCTTTCGGTCAGGACATCGAAAGCGCGCAGTTGTTGAACAAGCTGATGCATGACCATTTCGACGAGGAACAGATTTTCCGCATCGACCATTACCTGGGCAAGGAAACCGTGCAAAACCTGCTGGTGTTCCGTTTCGCCAACACCCTCATCGAACCGCTGTGGAACCGCAATTTCATCGATCACGTGCAGATCACCGTGGCCGAGGACGTCGGTATCGGCACGCGCGCCGATTATTACGATAAGGCCGGGGCGATGCGCGACATGTTGCAGAATCACCTGATGCAGCTCCTCACCGTGGTGGCGATGGAGCCGCCGCCGGTGCTGGAAGCCGACGCCCTGCGCGACGAGAAGGTCAAGGTGCTACGCTCGATCCGCCCGATCACCAAGCGTGCCGTCCATGCCCATGCTTTTCGCGCCCAGTACACCGCCGGGAGCATCCATGGTGTGCCGGTGCCGGGTTACCAGGACGAGCCGGGGGTAGAGAAGAATTCGGTCACCGAAACCTTCGTCGCCGCCAAGTTCTACATCGACAACTGGCGCTGGCGCGGTGTGCCGTTTTACCTGCGCACCGGCAAGCGGATGGCGAAAGCCATGTCGATGATCGCCATCCGCTTCCGTCATCCGCCCCAGCAGTTGTTTCGCGAAACCCCGCTGGAAAGCGTCGACCCCAACTGGATACTCCTGTCGATCCAGCCCGCCGAATCCATGCACATGGAATTGCACGTCAAACAGCCGGGCTTGGGCATGAATACCCGGGTTATCCAACTCAACGCTTCCTACCGCAGGAGTCACGAGGTGCCGCTGGACGCCTATGAAACCCTGCTGCTCGACGTGATCGAGGGCGACCGTACCTTGTTCATCCGCTTCGACGAGGTGGAGTGGTCGTGGCGGGTGGTCGATCCGATCATCAAATACTGGGAGCAGGAGCGCGATTTCATCCACACTTACGCGGCGGGGGCGTGGGGGTTGCACGAAGCCAACCGGCTGTTCGATAGCGAAGATCAGGAATGGCGCAACGAACTGTGACAAGTGCTGCCCAGTTCAGCCATGGCGATGCCTTGAACCCCGAACTGCGCTGGCATGTTCTTCCCGACGCCGATGCGGTGCGCGACCGGGCGCTCGACTGGATACGCCGCTCGGCAGCCGAAGCCATCGCCTTACGGGGGGCCTTTCACATCGTCCTGGCGGGCGGGACGACGCCCCGCGCGGTTTACCAGTCCCTGCGCAACGAGCCGCAGGAGTGGAGCAAGTGGCATGTGTGGTTCGGCGATGAACGCTGTTTACTTGCCGACGATACTGAGCGGAATTCGCGCATGGCGCACGCTGCCTGGCTCGACCAGGTGGCGATTCCCGTTGACCAGATACACGATATGCCCGGCGAATTAGGCGCGGAGCAAGGTGCCTTGGCCTATGCCGAGGCGTTGAAGAACATCGCTGAATTCGACCTGGTGCTGCTCGGTTTGGGCGAAGACGGCCATACCGCTAGTTTGTTTCCAGGCCATCAATGGGGGATCGAAAAGGATGCGCCAGCGGTCCTGGCTGTTCACCGCGCGCCCAAACCCCCACCTGAGAGGATTTCCCTGAGTGCTTGGCGTTTGTCCGGCGCGCGCCGGGTGGTATTCATGGTTACGGGAATCGGCAAGCGCGAAGCAGTCGCGCGCTGGCGTGCCGGAGAAGCGTTGCCGGTAACGGCGATCTGTCCGGCGAATGGGGGGGAGCTGCTGGTGGAAGAAGCGGTTGTGCAGGAAGATTGACGGCCGCATTCCGATCTGCGGGGCGGCCACCAGGGACTGATGGTTACTGGTTCTTCAGGGTGTCGTAAACGTCTTCCTCGAATTCCTTGAGGCCTTCCTCGCCGAGACCGATTTCCTCAAGTACCCGTTCCTTGTCGATTTCCCATTCCGTATCGTTGTTGCCGGAATTGACGTTGTAGATATGGCGGGCCGTTTGCAGAATAGCGACCATGGTCATGGCTTTGTGTTCTGCGTGAAGAATTTCGTGGTGGAAACGGACTGCCTGACAGATGAAATCCGGCAGGTTCCAGTGGCGGGCAATCAAATAGCCGACCACGGCATGATCGGTGTTCAGGGTACGGTCTTCTTCGATGACGTTCGGCCATTTCCGGCTGATATCAGTGCGGAACGGCAGGCAATAGTTGGGGAAACGCTGCATCAGGATGGGGACGCCGCAGTCGTGGAACAGGCCGGCAAGCTGGGCTTGGTCGGGGAAAATGTTGCACACCGTGCGTTGCTTGTAGGCGATGATCGAGCACAACTGCGCGATTTCGCCGGAACGCTCCCAGAACCATTCGTAAAACGGCTCGCTGCCACCCAGGCTCTTGCGCAAGGCGGCGCTTTTGACGATGTTGGCCATTTGCGTCAGGCCGATTACCGAAATGGCTCTTTCCACCGAATCGATGGGCTTGCGCAGACCGTAGATCGGTGAGCCGATAATCCGGAAGATGATCGCGGTCAACGCCGGGTCGTGGCTGACCAACTTGGCGATTGCGCTGATGTTGGCCTGCGGCTGGTTGATGAGGCGATCCAGCTCGATCATGATTTTCGGCTGGGCCGGAATGGTGATTCCACTTTTCAGGAGGTTATCAAGATCGCCTTGTTCCTGAGGGGTGAGTTGAACGGTCTGGGTGGGGGGCTGTTTCATATTCCAATGGGGGTGCGCAGGTTTTTGTAGTGATTGACGAGGCCGTTGGTCGATGCGTCGTGCGCGCTTATTTTCGCACTATTTCTTAATTCCGGGAGGATATTTTGAGCAAGCTGTTTGCCTAGTTCAACACCCCATTGGTCGAAGGAATTGATGTTCCAGACGATGCCCTGGACGAATACCTTGTGCTCGTAAAGCGCGATCAGGGCGCCCAGCGTGGCGGGATCGAGCTTGCCGAAGAGGATCGAATTGGTGGGCTTGTCGCCAGGGAAAACCTTGTGTGGCAGGAGGGCTTCGAGTTCCGCTCCGGCAAGGCCGGTGGCTTCGAGTTCGGCTCGGACTTCGGCGGCATTCTTGCCCTTCATCAGCGCCTGGGTTTGTGCAAAGAAATTCGAGAGCAGAATCGGGTGGTGCTCGCCGAGGGGATTTTGCGATAGCGCCGGTGCGAGAAAATCCGCTGGAACCATCTGGCTGCCTTGATGAATCAACTGGTAGAAGGCGTGCTGGCCGTTGGTGCCGGCTTCTCCCCACAGCACTGGGCCGGTCGCGTAGTCCACCGGGTTGCCGTCGCGATCCACCCGCTTGCCGTTGCTTTCCATGTCGAGTTGTTGGAGATAGGCGGGAAAACGGTGCAGGTACTGGTCGTAGGGCAGCACCGCGTGGCTGCGGGCATCCCAGAAGTTGACGTACCACACGCCCAACATGGCCAGGATCACCGGCAGGTTGCGTTCCAGCGGTGCAGTGCGGAAGTGCTCGTCCATCTCGAAGGCGCCGCCGAGCAGGGCTTCGAAATTGTCCATGCCGATCGAGACGGCAATCGGCAGGCCGATCGCCGACCACAGGGAATAGCGTCCGCCCACCCAGTCCCAGAACCCGAACATGTTGTCGGTGGCAATGCCGAAAGCCGCGACCGCCTTGGCGTTGGTGGATACGGCGACGAAATGGTGGGCAATGGCGGTTTCATCTCCACCGTGGCCGAGAAACCAATCGCGCGCCGAATGGGCGTTGGTCATGGTCTCCTGGGTGGTGAAGGTCTTCGAGGCGACAATGAATAGGGTGGTTTCCGGGGCAACCCGCTTCAGTGTCTCGGCGAGATGGGTGCCATCGACGTTGGAGACGAAGTGCATGGTCAGGCCGGCCTTGCCGTAAGGCTTGAGCGCTTCGCAGACCATCGCCGGGCCGAGGTCGGAGCCGCCGATGCCGATATTGACCACGTCGGTGATGGCTTTGCCGGTATGGCCGCGCCACACCTCGTTGCGCAGCCTTTCGCTGAAATCCCGCAGGTGCGCCAGCACCTGCCGCACGTCCGGCATGACGTCGTGACCGTCCACCAGCATCGGGCGTTCCGAGCGATTGCGCAGCGCGGTGTGGAGCACCGCACGTTTTTCGGTGAAATTGATTTTTTCGCCGCTGAACATCTTGTCGCGCCATTCTTCGACTTTGGCAACGCGTGCCAGGTCGAACAGGAGGGGCAGCGTTTCCCCGGTCACGCGGTTTTTCGAGTAGTCGAGCAACAGGCCCGCCGCTTCCGCGGAGAATTTCTCGAAACGCGCCGGGTCGGCGCTGAACAATTCGCGCATGGTTATACCGGTCAAGGTCGCGCGATGAGCCTGAAGTCCTTTCCAGGCGGGTGATTCGGTGAGCTTGGACATGTTCGCTTTAATTCTCGGACTGGTTAATCACGTTTTAGGATAATGCCCGCCAAAGGTGGCAAAGTGATGACCACCGATTGGTCGAAGCCCATCCAGGCGACGTTTTCCGATTCCAGGCCCGCGCCGTTGCCGACATTGCCGCCGCCGTAGTGGTTGGAGTCGCTGTTGAATATTTCCTGGTAGTGGCCAGGCTGCGGGGTACCGATGCGGTAGCCTCGGCGTGGCACTGGGGTGAAATTGATCGCTACGGCGACAAACGAGCCGTCCCGTCCCCAACGCAGGTAGGAAACCACCGATTGGTCTGCGTCGTGGCAGTCGATCCATTGGAAGCCCTCAAAAGAGGAGTCCTGGGTGTGGAGGGCCGGCAGGTCGCGGTATAGATGATTGAGATCGCGACTCAGGTTCTTCACCCCTTCGTGCCAATGGCGGTCCAGCAGCCACCAGTCGAGTTCGCCGCCCACCCGCCATTCGCGGCCCTGGGCGATTTCGTTGCCCATGAAGTTGAGCTTGCGGCCCGGATAGGTCATTTGATAAGTAAGCAGGGCGCGCAGGTTGGCGAATTTCTGCCAAGTGTCGCCGGGCATCTTGTCGAGCAGGGATTTTTTGCCGTGTACCACTTCATCGTGGGAGAAGGGAATAACGAAGTTTTCGCTGTAGGCGTAGATCTGGCCGAAGGTCAGTTCATTGTGGTGATAGCGCCGATGAATGGGTTCGTGCTGCATGTAATACAGGGTGTCGTTCATCCAGCCCATGTTCCATTTCATCGAGAATCCCAGTCCGCCCAGGTAGACGGGGCGCGATACGCCCGGCCAGGCGGTGGATTCCTCGGCGAAGGTGAGGGCGCCGGGAAACTCTTCATGCACCATGATGTTGAGTTCGCGCAGGAATTCAATGGCATCGAGGTTTTCGCGTCCGCCGAATTTGTTGGGAATCCATTCCCCTGCCTTGCGCGAGTAATCGAGGTAGAGCATGGAGGCCACCGCATCGACGCGCAACCCGTCGATATGGAATTCGGAGAGCCAGTAGTGGGCGCTGGAGAGCAGGAAGCTTTTTACTTCGTGACGTCCGAAGTTGAAGATGTGGGTGCCCCAGTCTTGATGAAAGCCAAGGCGCGGATCTTCGTGTTCGTACAGCGCGGTGCCGTCGTAGCGGGCCAGCGCCCAGGTGTCTTGCGGGAAATGTGCCGGCACCCAGTCGAGGATTACGCCGATATCGGCCTTGTGGCAGGCATCGACGAAAAACCGGAAGTCGTCGGGGGTGCCGAACCGTGAAGTCGGGGCGAAATACCCGGTGGCCTGATAGCCCCAGGATTCATCGAGAGGATGCTCGGAAACCGGCATCAACTCGATATGCGTATAACCCATTTCCTGGGTATAGGGAACCAGGCTTTCGGCCAATTCGCGCCAGTTGTAGAAACGCCCGTCGGGATGGCGTTTCCACGAACCGGCGTGAACCTCGTAAATGTTGAAGGGAGCATGCAGCCAGTCGAGCTTTGCACGTTTTTTAAGCCACAAGCTATCGTGCCAAGCGTGGCTGGGTTGGCAAGGGACCTTGCCTGCCGTGCTGGGGCGAATTTCGAATTCGCGGGCATAGGGGTCGATCTTGGTGATGGCATGGCCGCCCTGGCTGCGTATTTCGAATTTGTACAGGTCGCCGGCCTGCAAGCCGGGAACGAACAATTCCCAAACGCCGCCGGCACCGAGGTTACGCATCGGATGCAGGCGCCCGTCCCAGCCGTTGAACTCGCCCACCACGCTGACGCGCTCGGCATTCGGTGCCCATACGGCGAAGCGGACCCCCGCCACGCCGAGGGTTTCGATGTGCTGTGGGCCGAGGGATTTGTAGCCTTGCAGTAGGCGTCCTTGGCCGAGTAGGTAAAGATCGTGTTCGGAGAACGTGGAGGGAAAAGCGTAGGGGTCGCGGACTTCCCAGCGATTGGCACCCGCTTCGTGGCGCAGCCGGTAGGTGCGTCCGGGATCCGCGTCGCCGCACCATTCGTATAGGCCGTTGGGGTGTATTTTGGTAAAAGCTACCCAGCCTTCGCCTTGTTCGAGGAATACTCGTTCGGAGTGAGGGGCGAATACCCGGATGAGCCATTTTTCTCCGGACTGGTGCGGGCCGAGAAAGCCGAACGGATCATGGTGGCGCGCCTGAAGGATGGCCTTGAATTGGGGATCGAGTTTCATGGAGTCGGTGTTTTCATGGCAACGTAACGTTTAAGCCATTATAATGAGTTCGGCGGTCGTTGCGGGATTTTTGCCCGTTGCGTGAGAGTTTTCCAGGAAATAGTTTTCGGGAGTGGTAACGTGCAAAAAGAATATCCCCGTTTTGTCAGTTTGCTCACTAAGAATACCGTAGCCCTGATTCTCGCCGGTGGGCGGGGATCCCGTTTGAAGGCGCTGACCGATTGGCGCGCCAAACCGGCGGTCCCGTTTGCCGGCAAGTTTCGCATTATCGATTTTCCCTTGTCCAATTGCCTGAATTCGGGAATCCGCCGCATTGGTGTGATTACCCAGTACAAGGCCCATAGCCTGTTGCAGCATTTGTCGCGCGGCTGGGGGTTCCTGCGTGGCGAGTTCAACGAGTTCGTCGAGTTGATGCCGGCCCAGCAGCGGATTGAGGATAATTGGTACAAAGGCACGGCTGACGCAGTGTTCCAGAATATGGACATTCTTCGCAGTTATGATCCGTCCTACGTGGTGATTCTGGCCGGCGACCACATTTACAAGATGGACTACGGTGAAATGCTGGCTTATCACGCTAGTAGCGCCGCCGACATGACCGTGGCGTGCCTGGAAGTTCCGGTGGATGAGGCCAAGGCTTTTGGAGTGATGTCGGTCGATGCCAGTCAGCGGGTGACGGCTTTTCATGAGAAACCGGAGAATCCCCAGTCGGTTCCGGGGCGTCCCGACCACGCCTTGGCGAGTATGGGCATTTATGTGTTCAACGCGGATTTCCTGTTTGAACAGTTGATTCGTGATGCCGACGATCCCCAGTCGTCCAACGATTTTGGCAAGGACATCATTCCCTATATCGTGTCGCGCTACCGGGTTTTCGCCCACAAGTTTTCCGACAGTTGCGTCGGTTCGCAGCAAGGCGCGGAGCCGTACTGGCGCGACGTGGGGACCGTGGATGCCTATTGGGAAGCCAATATCGACCTGACCAAGGTGGTGCCGGATCTCAATTTGTATGACGATACTTGGCCGATCTGGACGTACCAAGCGCAATTGCCGCCCGCCAAGTTCATTTTCGACGATGCAGATCGGCGCGGCGCGGCAATCGATTCCATGGTTTCCGGCGGCTGCATCATCAGCGGTGCGACGGTGCGGCGCTCCATGCTGTTTTCCAACGTGCATGTGCATAGCTATGCCGAAGTGACCGACTCGGTCATCCTCCCCAATGTCGAAGTCGGCCGCAATGCCGTCCTCCGCAAGGTGGTGGTGGATAAAGGCTGCAAAATCCCCGAAGGCTTGGTGGTGGGGGTGGATCGCCAGAAGGACGAGGAGCGTTTCTATGTGTCGGAAAAGGGCGTGACCCTGATTACCCCTGAAATGCTCGGGCAGAACATGCACCAGATTCGTTGACTACTTACGCCAGTTCAGTCCACCCGGCCCGGTTCGCCGGGCTTTCAATTTCAACTTTTCCGTCGTTTCCCTGCCCATGACCAAAGGTAAGAAACTCAATTTGATTCTGTGCTGGCACATGCACCAGCCGGATTACCGCAGGCAGACTGATGGCCAGTTCACGCTACCGTGGACGTATTTGCACGCCATCAAGGATTACACCGACATGGCGTTTCATCTGGAAACCCATCCCAATGCGCGTGCGGTATTCAACTTCGTTCCCGTTCTGCTGGATCAGTTGGAGGACTACTGCGAACAGTTCGCCAGTGGCGATATACGCGATCCGCTGCTGGCCTTGCTGGCCAAGGAAAATCTCGACGATCTGACCGATCAGCAACGCAAGGTGGTGCTGGATAGCTGCTTCCGCAGCAACCACACCAAAATGATCGAGCCTTACCCGCCTTACAAGCGCCTCTACGATCTTTTCGGTTTCGTGCAAGGGCAGAGCGAGGTCGGACTGGATTATCTTTCCGGCCAGTTTCTCGGGGATTTGCTGACTTGGTATCATTTGGTGTGGTGCGGCGAAACCGTGCGCCGTACCCACGATCTGGTGGTACGCTTGATGTCCAAGGGCGGGCACTTTACGCCCTCGGATCGGCGTCAGTTGTTCGATCTGATCGGCAAGGTCATGCAAGGGTTGATTCCGCGTTACCGCCAGTTGGCGCAAAACGGACAGATCGAAATTTCTACCACCCCGCACAATCACCCCATCATCCCGTTGCTGATCGACTTCAAGGTGGCACGGGAAAGCATGCATGGAACGGCGCTCCCGATAGCACCGGGGTATCCGGGTGGCGTCAGGCGCGCCACTTACCATGTCGAGTCGGCGATTGCCACGCATCGCAAACGTTTTGGGGTTGCTCCGCAAGGCGTGTGGCCTTCCGAAGGGGGGGTATCCCAAGCGGCGGCCCATCTGTTTGCGCAGAATGGGTTGCGCTGGATGGCCAGTGGCGAACAGGTGCTGGTCAACAGTCTGCGCGGGCTTGACGGGCATGGTTTTTTACCTGACCGCAATGCCTATTTGTATCGGCCATATCACATCGTTTTCGAGGATCACGAAATCGCCTGTTTCTTCCGTGACGACCGTCTCTCGGACATGATCGGTTTCGAATACGCCAAGTGGTTCGGCAAGGATGCCGTCAACGATTTCATCCGCCTGATCGAAGATATTTATCACCATACCCCGCCCAACGAGAGCCCTGTGGTGTCCATTATCATGGATGGCGAGAACGCTTGGGAATACTACCCGTACAACGGCTATTACTTCCTGTCGGAATTGTATGACGCTTTGGAACAGCACCCATTTATTTGCAGCACCACTTTTGGCGAGTATCTGGGCGCCTGCTCGGGGCAGGCTGAGTCCCAGGGCGAATTGATGTTCGGGGAGGAACAGCAAAAGGTGGCGCTGGAGTGCCGAGCAGCAGGCGAATTGGACTACTTGGTGGGCGGGAGTTGGGTTTACGGCAATTTTGCCACCTGGATCGGTTCATTGGAGAAGAATCACGCTTGGGATCTGCTTTGTTCGGCAAAACACAGCTTCGATCTGGTGATGGCGGGGAATGCCCTCAGCGAAGAGGAAAAGGACCGTGCGCTCAAGCAACTCGCCGTGTGCGAAGGCTCCGACTGGTTCTGGTGGTTCGGCGACTATAACCCCGCCCATAGCGTGGAGAGTTTCGACCGCTTGTATCGGGAAAACCTGGTGAATCTCTACCGCATGCTCAAACTGCCGGCCCCGGAAGAACTCGGACAGCCGATCAGTCACGGCAGCGGGCATCCCGAGGCAGGCGGGGCAATGCGCCGCGCAACCTGAAATGTTTAGCGATAACTTCACTGGGCATAATGAAACGCAAGGTAACGCCTGCTGCTCGTGAGTAAGAAAAATCAAATTGAAAGTCAACGGAACATGACCAAACCCATCGCTTTATTGCTCGGCGTACACGCCCACCAACCCGTCGGTAATTTTTCCGAAGTGTTGCACGATGCTCATCGGCGTTGTTACAAGCCTTATCTGGAAACCTTGCATCGCTTTCCCGAATTTCCTTTCGCCGTGCATTTTTCCGGATGGTTGCTCGACTGGCTGTTGAAGCACTATCCCGAGGACATGGCCTTGTTGCGTGACATGGTCAAGCGCGGGCAGGCCGAATTGTTCGGGGCGGGCGATACCGAGCCAGTGTTGGCAGTGATTCCCTACCGCGACCGGGTCGGGCAGTTGCAAACGCTTTCCGCCAAGCTGGAAAAAAACCTGGGGCAGCGCCCCCAAGGGGCATGGTTGACCGAACGGGTGTGGGAAGCCACTGTGGTGCCGGCGTTGATGGACGCGGGTATCCGTTACGTGACGGTGGACGATTACCACTTTCTGTGTGCCGGCAAGACCAGCGAAGAGCTCGACGGCTATTTCACCACCGAAGAAGATGGGCGCCAACTCGACCTGTTCCCTATATCCGAGGCATTGCGCTATCGTTTCCCGTTTTCGCCGGCGCACGAGGCGGTTGCCTACCTGGAAGGGATGGCGGATGGCGGCCATGAAGCAGCGATCTATTTCGACGACATCGAGAAATTCGGGATATGGCCGGAGACCTACGAGTGGGTCTACGAAAAGAAATGGCTGGAGGATTTCATCAAGGGCGTTCTGGCTTCTCCCAAAATAAAGCCGATGCGCTATTGCGATTTTCATGCCGCAGCTAAAACCCACGGCATCGTTTATTTGCCCACGACTTCTTATATCGAAATGAACGAGTGGAGCCTTCCCGCTGAACAGGCCAATGCTTATGCCGATCTGGTTCAACACAACAAACACAGCGGGCAATTCGAGCAAAACAAGGCGTTTCTGCGCGGGGGGATCTGGAAGAATTTCCTGACGCGCTATCCGGAAGCCAACTGGATGCACAAGCGCATGTTGGGGCTGTCACAGCGCCTCGAAGCACTGCCCAAGGCTAAACGCACTCCGGAAATGATTGATCTGCTGTACCAGGCCCAAGCCAACGATGCCTATTGGCACGGGTTGTTCGGCGGTTCCTATCTGCCGCACTTGCGGCGCGCGGTATTTAACGCCATTGTCGGGCTGGAAGGTCTGTTGGATCGCTGCGATCCTCGCCCGGCGGTGATTTGTGCCGACTTCAACCTGGACGGCAAGGAAGAGTTGTTTTTACAAAATGGGCTGCTCCAGGCTATCGTCATCCTGGATGGCTTGGCCGCCATCGGTGAGTTGGATGCCTATGCGCTCAACCACAATTTCGGCGACACCTTGCGACGCCAGAACGAGCACTATTACCGCAAAATCCACCTTCAGGATCAACAGTCAGGCCATGCCGCAACGGGAATCGCCTCCGCTCATGACCGTGTCAGCTTCAAGCATGAGATCGGCCCGCAGGATCTGACGTTGGATCATCGTCCGCGCGCACTGTTCCTCGATACTTTCCAGCCCTCCGGTGGTCCGCTGCTGGAACTGGATGACTATCTGCCGGGTGAGGGGGGCGCACGCGTAGCGGTATTCAGCACGCCGACCTGCGCCGTGGAGAAATCCATTGAATTGGCGGGAAACCGGATTGCCGTGGTCTATCGCTTTGGTGCCAAGTCGGCGGGGATTTTCTCTACTGAAATCAATCTGGCGATGCCGAGTTGCGACGGCCCGGCGGGAAAATTCATCTATAAGGGAGATATTCCGGGTGGTTTCGGGCAGGCCCTGGAAATCGATGGCCTGCGCGAAATTTTTCTTGATGACGACGTGTTGGGCGGCTCTCTCAAATTAATTGCCAGCAAGCCGGTACGTTTCAGTGCAAGCCCGTATTTCTCGGTGTCCCAATCGGAAGCTGGCTTTGAAAAAATCATGCAGGCGGTGACTCTGACCTTGCAGTGGATCGTGCCACAGATCAAAAGCGAGGTACGCATTGAACTGGAGATTGACGGGAAACCTTGATCCCGGTCATGTATTGGCAAGTGTAAAAACCCGCTTAACGGCGGGTTTTTTTGTTTGGGCATACAAATTGCTCCTGAGTCGATGTCGAAAGTTGAATCCCTCGGGAGAATGAACATGCAAGGTATAGCGATCGCTTCACCAACGCCTGCTGCGGCAGGCACAAATACCGCAGCAGGTAGTGCGGACGATGCCGCCAGCGGTCAGGCGAATCTGTTCGGGGCTATTCTGGCGGGTCACCTGAAAGGGCGGACCATGGCGGTGAAAATCGGTGCGGACGGACAGCTGGGGCAGGTCGATATTGGCAAGGCGCTGGCTGAAAAAGGAAAATCTGCGGATGGCGGGGACCTTTCCATCGCCAGGGATGCCTTGGCAGATATGCTGGCTTTGGCGAATTCCGGCTTGTTGCCGATAGCGGTTCAGCAGCCCATTCAGGTAGAGGGGGCTGTATCAGCGGAGGCAGGTGTCTCGGCGGAAGGTCAAAGCCTGCTGGCGGAAATTGGCCAGGGCGGACAAGTCGGGGAAGATGTCGGCAAGCTGCGCGGAGCCTCGAAGAAAGTCGATGTGGTCGCTCGTGGCGATGCAGACCCCCCCCCGCTGGCGGATGTGCCGGTGGCGGGTGGGGATAATGTTAAGCTGGCAGAAATTGCCGGTAACGGCAAAACCCAACCGGTTCAGGCGTCGGTTGTCGATGGTGCGCTCAAGGCGCCTCGCGAAGGAAAGGAAAAGGATTTTTCCGCAAGTCTGGAGCTTGCCGTTTCCAGCCAGGCAAGTGCGCCGGCTGAAGCGGGTTTGCAGAATGCCGTCATGCAAATGGCGCAAGTCGGCGCTCCACGCCAGGAGGCGGTATCTCAGTCTCAATTGAACGCTATCGCTCCCCAGGTTGGTTCCAACGAATGGAGTGGGGCGCTGGGCGACAAAGTCACCTGGATGGCGTCGCAAGGCACCCAGGTTGCCGAGTTGCAGCTCAATCCGCCCAATCTGGGGCCACTTGAGGTGCGCTTGACCATGAATGGCGACCAGTTGTCAAACGTGGTTTTCGTCTCTCACCAGCCAGCAGTTCGCGAGGCGATTGAAACCGCTATGCCGCGCCTGCGTGAAATGCTGGCGGACAGCGGGATCATGCTGGGCAATTCGATGGTGGGGGCGGAATCCTTCCAGCAGCAGCAACAAGCTCATTCCCAGAAATCGGGAGGGGGCGGTAAGGGTAATGCCGTGGAAAGCGATTCCCAGGGGAGTGTGGCGGGGCTTGACGGCACGTCTGCCGGGGCAGTGCAATCTCGTTCAGGGCGGGGCATGGTCGACATGTTCGTTTGATTTTCGACTGTTTGTGTTTACGCAAAAGCACCGCGAGGTGCTTTTGTTATTTTGGGCGGGCCAAAAAGGTCTTTTCCCTTTCTTTCTGTTGTTTTCTTGCAGTGTTGTTACAAAGAACATAAACTACGTTGTGAAAATTCTTGTTTTTTACGGATATTTTTAGTATAAAGAAGCTCAGGTCGGATGAAGGTTTAGCGTTGGAGAAGGTATGGCCAAAGGTAAAGAAACGGCAGAGGTGAAATCTGCTGGTGATGGGGCTCAAAAACCCCAAAAAACCAAGATGTTGATTCTGGTTGTCGTGGCGGTGCTGGTCCTGGGGGGCGGCGCGGGTGGGGCTTGGCTCCTGCTGGGTGGTTCGAAGAAGGGCGGCGACAATCACGAAAAGGCCAAGGAAGAGTCGGTCAAGCCGGTATATGTCTCGCTGGAACGGAAAACCTACAATCTGTCTTCCCAGGATGGTGTCGACCATTTCCTGATGCTAGCTGTCGATGTCCGGGTTAACGACGAGAAGCTCAGTGGCAAAATCAAGTCAGTAATGCCGGATATCCTGAACGGGATGTTGATGCTGGTTTCCAGCAAGAACGTCGAAGAGTTGTCTTCTCTGGAAGGTAAGAAAAAATTCAGTTCCGAAATCGTGAAGATCGTTAATGAGCCTTTGCATCTCCATGAGGGGGAGAAAGGCGCTTCGGATGCGCTGTTTACCGAGTTCGTCATTCAGTGATGAACCGCGTGGTCGATAAAAAGTTATTCACCGGGAGTTCGAGTGGCTGACGACATTCTGTCTCAAGAAGAGGTCGATGCACTCCTGAAAGGCGTAACCGGCGAGGTTGATGAGTCGTCGGACGATGGTCAGGAGGGGGGCGATGTACGTCCCTATAACCTGGCCAAGCAGGAACGGATTGTGCGCGGGCGCATGCCCACGCTGGAAATCATCAACGAGCGATTTGCACGGTTGTTCCGCATCGGGTTGTTTAATTTCATGCGTCGCAATGCTGAAATTTCCGTTGGACCCGTGCGTGTTCTCAAATACAGCGAATTTATCCGCAACCTGGTCGTTCCGACTAACCTGAACCTGGTGCACATAAAGCCCCTGCGTGGGACTTCACTGTTCATTTTCGACCCCAATCTGGTATTCCTGGTAGTGGATAACTTGTTCGGCGGGGACGGACGTTTCCACATGCGGGTCGAGGGGCGCGACTTTACTCCGACTGAGCAGCGGATTATCCAGCGTATGCTGGACGTGGCTTTTGCCGAGTATCAGAAATCGTGGGAACCGATCTATCCGGTCGAATTCGAATACATCCGCTCGGAAATGAATACCCAGTTTGCCAATATTGCCACCCCCAGCGAAGTGGTGGTGGTGACCACCTTCAACATCGAACTGGGTGCTGGGGGCGGCGATTTTCACATCTGTATGCCCTATGCTATGATTGAGCCGATTCGCGACCTGCTCTATAGCACCATGCAGGGCGAACGGCTGGAAGTCGACGAACGCTGGGCCAAGCTGCTGAGCAAGCAGATTCAAGTGGCAGAAGTCGATCTGGTGGCCAATCTTGGTCACGCCCCGGTTACGCTGGGGCAAATTCTCAATATGAAAGTCGGCGATGTGATCTCGCTCGACGTTCCCGAAGCGGTGATTGCGGAGGTCGACGGAATTCCGGTGCTTGAATGCAAGTACGGAGTTCTGAATGGCCAGTATGCGTTGAAAGTGAATAAAGTCCTGTCCGGCGTCTCTGAGGACGACCTGGGGCATGGGGATGACAAGCATGGCTGAAGATGAAGTCAAGGAATCGGCGAGCGCCGAGGACGACTGGGCTGCTGCGTTAGCCGAACAAGAGTCTACGGAGAGCAGCGGAGATGTCTCTGCCGCGGACGATTGGGCTGCGGCAATGGCCGAGCAGACCACGGCGGATTCTCAGGCGGCGCATGCGACGGAATCCTTAGGGTTTTCGAACGGCAATTCCACCGCTACGCAAAAAGGCGTGTTCGAACAGCTTGTTCCGGAATCGGCATCCATCCCCGGTGGTCCCGCCAATCTTGACATGATTCTGGATATCCCAGTCAACCTTACGGTGGAACTGGGGCGTACGAAGATAGCCATTCGCAGCCTGCTGCAATTGGCGCAGGGTTCGGTGGTCGAGCTGGACGGCTTGGCTGGTGAACCAATGGATGTGTTGGTCAATGGCTGTTTGATAGCCCAGGGCGAAGTGGTTGTGGTGAATGACAAGTTCGGGATTCGTCTGACCGACATCATCACGCCTACCGAGCGCCTGCGTAAACTGCATAGATGATTCCCCCCCTCTTGGCCACGCGCTTCATCTTGGCGCTGGCCGTCCTGTCGCCGTATGGTGCGTTTGCCCAGCAGGTGAGTTCACAAAGCGCTTCTCCAACAGCCCCCCTTTCCATGGGCGGGGTGTTCCAGGTGTTGCTCGGCTTGCTGATGGTTTTGGCGACCATTGCCGCGACAGTTTGGCTGCTCAAGCGCTTTCCCGTGGGGAGGCAGGCCATGGGCGGTGTCGTGAGAGTGGTTGGAGGAGTGGCTGTCGGCCCGCGTGAGCGCCTGGTGCTGGTGGAAATCGGCGAAACTTGGTTGTTGTTGGGCGTGGCCCCCGGACAGGTGAATACCTTGCATACTCTTCCCAAACCGGCGGATGCGCCGAAAATCGAAACGCTTCCCGAGCCGGCTTTTTCCATATGGCTGAAACAGGCGATGCACAGGCGGACCGAAAAATGAAGCGGTATGGATTGATGCTGTTGACCGGCGCCTTGCTGTATTGGGTGCCCATGCTTGCCGGCGCGGCTGAGCCGGGGTTGCCAGCCTTCATCGCCACGCCGGCAGCGGGTGGCGGGCAGACTTACACGCTGACGATCCAGACGCTGTTGTTCATGACGGCGTTGACCTTTATTCCCGCGCTGCTCCTGATGACCACCGCATTCATTCGTATCGCCATTGTCCTGTCCCTGCTGCGGCAGGCGTTGGGTACCATGCAGGCGCCGCCTAACCAGGTATTGATCGGCTTGTCGCTGTTTCTGACCTTTTTCGTCATGTCTCCGGTTATCGACAGAATTTACGCCGAAGCCTATCAGCCGTACGTCGAGCAGAAACTCGATTTCGTCCAGGCGCTGGATAAAGGTTCCGAGCCGTTGAAGGCCTTCATGTTGCGCCAGACCCGCCAAGAAGACCTCGCCCTTTTTGTGCGGCTATCCAACAGCAAGCCGTTGCAAGGACCGGAAGCCGTAACCATGAAGATTCTCGTCCCCGCCTATGTCATCAGCGAACTCAAGACGGCTTTCCAAATCGGGTTTGTGGTCTTTATTCCCTTCTTGATCATCGACATGGTCGTGGCGAGCGTGTTGATGTCGATGGGGATGATGATGCTGTCGCCGATGGTGATATCATTGCCCTTCAAGCTCATGTTATTCGTGCTGGTGGATGGTTGGAACCTGATTATCGGTTCCCTGATGCAAAGTTTTTATACGTAGGCGAAGAATGACCCCCGAAAGTGTCATGACCATTGGGCAGCAGGCTCTCGAAGTCACCATCCTGGTTTCGGCTCCGCTATTGATCGCGGCGCTGGTGATCGGCTTGCTGGTCAGTATTTTTCAGGCGGCAACCCAGATCAACGAAATGACTCTGTCTTTCATTCCCAAATTGCTGGTTATTTTTGTCGTGCTGGTCGTGGCCGGGCCGTGGATGCTGACCATCATGATGGACTATACCAAGCGCCTGTTTACCAGCATACCCGGCTTGGTCGGCTAGTTCCGCGAGGCTCGGGTGATTACCGTCACTTCTGCACAAATCACCGCCTGGATGGCGGCATTTTTTTTCCCTTTTTTTCGTATCTTGGCATTGATTACCAGTGCACCCGTCTTAGGGGCAAAAGGCTCCCCGATGCGCGTCAAGGTCGGATTGGCATTCTTTGTTACGCTGGCGATTGCCCCGACTCTGGGGCGCTTTCCCAATGTTGATCCGGGATCCGCGTTGGGGTTGCTGATCGTGGCTCAACAGATCGTCATCGGGCTGGCCATGGGGCTGGCGATGCGCATCATATTCAGTGCGGTCGAGATGGCGGGCAACCTGATAGGCCTGCAGATGGGGCTGGGGTTTGCGACCCTGTTCGATCCGCAAAATTCCGCGCAAACACCGGTAATGGGGTCGTTTATCGGGATGTTGGCGATCCTGATATTTCTTTCTCTCGATGGTCATGCGCTTATGCTGGAAACCTTGGCAGTCAGCTTTCGCGAGTTGCCGATATCCGCCCAGCCGCTCGCAGCGGGAGGATTCAAGCTGCTGTTGAATTGGGGCGGGGAAATTTTTCTTGCCGGAGTGTTGCTGTCCTTACCGGTTATTGCGGCCTTGTTGGTAACCAACATTTCGTTGGGGATCATGACCCGGGCGGCCCCCCAATTGAACATATTCTCGGTAGGCTTTCCAATTACTCTAATGGCGGGATTTTTGATACTGTATTTGTTGTTGCCGTATTTTATTCCCCTCCTGAGCCGCTTTATGCACGATGCATTGGCGGTGATGCTGCAAGTCGCCCGCCTCGGTTTAACGGGTAGTTGAAATTATTTTGTAACCTGATTCAACTTTCTATCGCCCCATCCGTTATGACTTATAACGATGCAGGTTCAACGCGGTTAATCCAGGAGGTGCATCATGTTGACGATAATGGATATGGGGACGGGAATGCTGGGAAGTAAGTCGGGCGACGAAGAATACAGTCAGGAAATTCTGCGGGTCGAATGGAATCCGGTGGTGGCGACTTTGCAGGCGGTGGCAGACGAGTTGGCGGGCGAGTTGATCGGGCGGAATGCCATGCCCGCGGACCTGCGGGAAGCCGACATCGAAGGGTTTCTGCGCAAGATGTACGCTGCCCAGCAGTGACCGTTGTCTTGCGTCGCGGAGAAATCGGCGGGAAGCTGTGAGGCTTCCCGTTTTTTATGGTGTGGGGGCGTGTTCCACGCCCAATAATAATCGGGTAAACTAGACCCCCTGAATTCGAGGCCGCAGGCCTTAATAACGACATTTTCGGTTTGGGAATAATTCATGCTCAAAGGCAGTCTGGTTGCAATCGTTACCCCCATGCTCGCGGATGGCGCTCTCGATCTGGAGCGGCTGCGCAGCCTGGTGGATTTTCATCTGCGCGAAGGCACGGATGGCATCGTAGTAGTTGGCACGACTGGCGAGTCCCCGACGGTGGATTTCGATGAACACTGCCGCTTGATCGAAACCGTGGTGAAACAGGTTGGCGGACGGGTGCCAGTGATTGCCGGCACGGGCGCCAATTCGACCAGCGAAGCCATCGAATTGGCGCAATGCGCAAAAAAACACGGCGCAAATTACAGCCTGACCGTGGTGCCGTATTACAACAAACCCACTCAGGAAGGCCTCTACCGCCATTTCAAGGCAATCGCGGAAGCGGTGGATATGCCCCACATCCTGTATAACGTGCCGGGCCGCACCGCTTGCGATTTGAGCAACGATACGGTACTGCGCTTGGCGGAAATTCCCAATATCGTCGGGATCAAGGATGCCACTGGGAACATCGAACGAGGCAGTGACCTGTTGTTGCGTGCACCCGGGGATTTCGCGGTGTATAGCGGCGACGACGCAAGTTGCCTGGCATTGATGCTGCTGGGCGGGCACGGGGTTATTTCGGTAACGTCCAACGTCGCGCCACGCTTGATGCACGAAATGTGCGAGGCGGCATTTGCCGGCGAACTGAAATCGGCACGGGAGATCAACAACAAGCTGCTGGGCTTGCACTCCAAGCTGTTTGTCGAAGCGAATCCCATCCCGGTTAAATGGGCCGTTGAGCAGATGGGGCTGATTGGCGAAGGCATCCGCCTGCCGCTGACGCCGCTTTCGGCGGGTAATCATGAAATCGTCCGTAAGGCCATGCAACAGGCTGGAATCGGCAACTAACACTGGGCGAAACGATGAACGGCGCAAAATTTATCAGCGGAATCATTCTGGCGGCAGCAACCCTGGCCTTGACCGGATGCGGATCGTTTTCCATTCTGGAAAGCAAAAAAATCGATTACAAGTCTGCCGGCAAGTTGCCGGCTCTGGAAGTTCCCCCGGATTTAACCTCGTTGAGCAGCGATGACCGCTTCACCGTTCCGGACGTCACTCCCCAGGGGAGTGCGACTTACTCCAGTTATTCCAAGGACCGCAGTGCCCAGCCCCAGTCCGGTTCAGCGGGTCTATTGCCCTCGGTGGACAAGGTCCGCGTGGAGCGTTCGGGATCGCAGCGCTGGCTGGTGGTTAACGCCAACCCGGAGCAGGCGTGGAGCGTGGTGCGGGAGTTTTGGCAGGAAATGGGTTTCATCGTCAAGCAGGAAGTCCCCGAGGCTGGCGTGATGGAAACGGACTGGGCGGAAAACCGTGCCAATATTCCCCAAGACATGATTCGCAACCTTCTCGGTAAAGCGCTGGACAGCCTTTATTCCACCGCCGAGCGCGACAAGTTTCGTACTCGCTTGGAGCGGGTTCAGGGGGGCACTGAGATATTCGTCAGCCATCGCGGCATGATCGAAGTTTACGAAGGCTCTTCTACCGGAAGCGGCAATGGTCGTACCGTTTGGCAGCCGCGTCCCGCCGACCCTGAGTTGGAGGCTGAAATGCTGGGGCGTCTGATGGTGCGTTTTGGGGTCGACGAAGTGCGCGCCAAATCGCTTGTCGCGGCGGATGGCGTGCGCGAGCGCGCCAAGATCACCCGTGCCCAGGAAGGCGCAGGAAGTCTCGCGATCGTTGACCCATTCGACCGCGCCTGGCGCAGGGTCGGTCTGGCGCTGGACCGGGTTGGCTTTACCGTGGAAGATCGTGACCGCTCGAAGGGTATGTATTTCGTCAGGTATGTCGATCCCGAAACGGAAAGTGGCAAGGATGACAAGGGATTTTTCTCCAAGCTGGCGTTCTGGAAGAGCGGCAAGGGTGTCAACAAGAACGAGCAGTTCCGCATCCAGGTGTCGGAAAACGCCGACGGCTGCGTGGTCCGGGTGTTGAACAAGGATAACGTTCCGGAAAAATCGGAAACCAGCGACCGTATCCTGACGTTGCTTCACGAACAGTTGAAATGAGATTTGCCTCGCTGGGCAGCGGCAGCCGGGGCAACGCCCTGGTTGTCGAAGCCGGGCGAACCAGCGTCATGCTCGACTGCGGTTTCGGAATTAACGAGACCGTTCTGCGTCTTTCCCGGCTAGATCTTCAGCCGACCGATCTTTCCGCCATCCTGGTGACTCACGAACACACCGACCATGTTGGGGGTGTCGCCCGCGTGGCGCGCAAGTTCAATCTCCCCGTGTGGATGACGCACGGTACCTTTAAGGGGCTTGGCGAAAATTCGCTGAGCGGCGTCGCCCTCAATCTGATCGACGATCACAGTCAATTCATCATCGGCGATCTGCATATCCAGCCATATCCCGTTCCCCACGATGCTCGCGAGCCGGCCCAATACGTATTTGGCGACGGTGCCCGGCGGTTGGGAGTGCTGACCGATGCTGGCGCCGCAACGCCGCATATTGAGGAAGTATTGGCAGGGTGTGAAGCCTTGGTGCTGGAAAGCAATCACGACGCGGTGATGCTACAAAACGGCCCATATCCACCCATGCTGAAGAAACGGGTGGCGGGGCGTTTCGGGCATCTCGACAATCAGGCGGCGGCACAGTTGCTGGCGCGTTTGGTGCACGGCAAGCTGCAGCATGTGGTGGCGGCCCACCTGAGTGAAAAAAACAATACTGAGGAACTGGTGTTGGAGGCGTTTTGCGAGGTACTGAATTGTGCCCGGGAATGGGTGGGCATTGCTGCCCAAGACGGCGGCCTGGGGTGGCGTCATATAAACTGAATGGTGTGATTTTGGCAAGAAAAAGCCGGCCTGGAAAGGCCGGCTTTTTCTTGCCGAGCTACCGGAATTACTTCGCGGGAGCAGGTGCAGCAGCCGGAGCGGCAGCGTCAGCAGGCTTGGCAGCATCGGCAGGGGCGCCAGCGGCCGGAGCAGCAGCGTCAGCGGCGGGAGCGGCCGGAGCAGCAGCGTCAGCAGCGGGAGCAGCCGGAGCGGGGGCGGGAGCAGCAGCGGGAGCGGGAGCCGGTGCAGGAGCAGCTTCTTCTTTTTTACCACAAGCAGACAGGGAAACAGCCAACAGGGCGGCGAGCAGGAGAGAGTGTTTCATATTCTATTGTTCCTTATTCAAAGTTATGACAAAAACGATTATAGATCGGCCATCTATTTCAACGCATTTTCAACCGACTTCAGTATTTTAGCAGTTTTTCTGATTTATTCCAGTGCTTGATTGAGTGGGTTATTCAGGTATTTGCCGATAATTGTCAGCAAGTTGACAGTTTTTTTAAGTCATAAAAGAGTTCCAGTGCTCTTTTGGGTGTCAGTTCGTCGGGGTCGATAGCGGCCAAGGCATCTAGGATGGGATGGTTGGGCGGAGTAGCGGGTTCGCAAGGGGCGCTGAACAGGTCGCCTTGCGCACCGTTCGAAATGCCTTGCTGTTCGAGTTGCACCAGCCTGCGTCGCGCCGATTGGATCACGTTGCCGGGTACCCCGGCCAACTGCGCGACTTGCAGGCCATAGCTTTGACTGGCCGGGCCTTCCTCGACGCTATGCAGGAAAACGATATGGTCGCGATGCTCGACGGCATCCAGATGCACGTTGGCAACTTGGCGGAACTCCTGGGAGAGGCGGGTCAACTCGAAATAGTGGGTAGCGAACAGCGTGTAGCTGCGGTTTTTTTCGATCAACTGGCGGGCGATGGCCCAGGCCAGCGCCAAGCCGTCGAAGGTCGACGTGCCGCGTCCGATTTCGTCGAGCAACACCAGGCTGTGTTCGGTGGCGTTATGGAGGATGCTGGCGGCCTCGGTCATTTCCACCATGAAGGTCGAGCGGCCCCCGGCGAGGTCGTCGGAGGCGCCGATGCGGGTGAAGATCTGGTCGATCGGGCCGATACGGGCGCTGCCGGCAGGCACGAAGCTGCCGCAGTGGGCGAGCAGGACGATCAGGGCGGTCTGGCGCATGTAAGTGGATTTTCCGCCCATGTTGGGACCGGTGATGAGCAGCATCTGGCGGGTGCGCGACAGGCAGGCGTCGTTGGCGATGAAGCCGTCGGTCTGGCTTTCCACCACGGGATGGCGTCCCGCGACGATCTCAATCCCCGCTTCAGCGGTAAATTCCGGCGCGACCAGATTGAGGGTCAGCGCGCGTTCGGTGAGGGTCGCCAGTACGTCGGTTTCAGCGACTGCGGCGGCGATCCGCTGCAAGTCGGCGATGTGGGGCTGGAGGGCTTCCAGGACCATTTCGTAAAGATGTTTCTCACGCGCCAGAGCCCGTTCCGAGGCGGACAGCGCCTTGTCCTCGAAAGTCTTCAGTTCGGGGGTGATATAACGTTCGGCGTTTTTCAGCGTCTGGCGGCGCCGGTAATCATCCGGCACCTTGTCGGCCTGGGCGTGGGTGACTTCGATGTAAAAGCCGTGGACGCGGTTGTACTCGACTTTCAGGGTGGTGATGCCGGTGCGTTCCCGTTCCCGTGCTTCCAGGGCCAACAGGAAATCTCCGCAGTTGTTCTGGATGCCGCGCAGTTCGTCGAGTTCGGCGTCGAAGCCGTCGGCGATTACCCCGCCGTCGCGCAAGACCGAGGCCGGTTCGTCCTTGATGGCGCGGCGCAGCAGGTCGAGCAGGTCGAGCGGAACCTCCAGGTCGACGTGCAGGCTGGTCAGGCGCGGGCTGTCGAACTGGGTCAGGAGCGTCTGTAAGTCCGGCAGCAGGGCCAGGCTGTCGCGGAGTCCCGAAAGATCGCGGGGACGGGCCGATTTGAGGGCGATGCGGGCGGTGATGCGCTCGATGTCCGCAGTCCGGCGCAAGGCGCTATGGATTGCCTGGTAAGGCGTTTCAAAGGCATCGCCTTGTAGGGTGGCAATGGCGTCGAAACGGGCATGCAGCACCGCGCGGTCGCGCAGCGGATGATGCAGCCAGTGGCGCAACAAGCGGCTGCCCATGCCGCTGGCACAGGCGTCGAGCAGGGACAGCAGGGTCGGAGCCGGCTCGCCGCGCAGGGTTTCGCTGATTTCCAGGTTGCGGCGGGCGGCGGCGTCGAGGCGGATGTAGGCATCCTCATGCTCGACGTTCAGCCCGGTGATGTGGGGCAGCGCGCCGCACTGGGTGGTGCGGGCATAGGCGAGCAGCGCTCCGGCGGCCTGAATGGCGGAATGCAGGCCGCCGCAGCCGAAGCCGTTGAGATCGAGGGTGGCAAACTGGCGGCACAACGCCTGGGTCGCGCCATCGAAATCGAATTGCCAGGTTGCCAGGGATTTGCACGGGGATTTCAGGCCGGTCAGGGCAGGGTGGGCGTAGCCCTCCGGAACCAGGATTTCCGAGGGTTTGAGCCGTTCCAGTGTCGCACCGAGCTGGTTTTCGGCGATTTCGCTGACGCTGAAGCGCCCGCTGGCGAGGTTTAGCCATGCCAGTCCGATGCGGTTTTTCGCGGAGGTCAGGGCGAGCAGCAGGTTGTCGCGCCGCTCGTCGAGCAGCGCCGCGTCGGTCAGGGTGCCGGGGGTGACGATGCGCGCCACGCGGCGTTCCACCGGCCCCTTGGAAGTGGCCGGATCGCCGAATTGTTCGCAGATGGCAACCGCCACGCCGAGCTTCACCAGCTTGGCGAGGTATTGCTCCACGGAGTGATAGGGCACCCCCGCCATCTTGATCGGTTGCCCGGCGGAGGCTCCACGAGTGGTCAGGGTGATGTCGAGGAGTTGCGCGGCTTTTTCCGCATCCTCGAAAAATAGTTCGTAAAAATCTCCCATGCGATAAAGCAGCAGCATGTCCGGGTGTTCCGCCTTGATACCCAGGTACTGCTGCATCATCGGAGTGTGTTGTTGCATGAGGATTAACCTAGCGTCGAATGAAGCGGGTGAGGGAGTTCCACCAAGGGGGCGGGCATGGCGATACCGAAGCCTTGCGCGTAATCGACGCCGATGGCGCGCAGTTTTTCCAGGATGGCATCGTTTTCGACGTATTCCGCGATGGTTTTGATGCCCATCACGTGGCCCACGTTGTTGATGGCTTCGACCATCGCGTAGTCGACGCCCACGTGGGCCATGTCCTTGACGAAAATGCCGTCGATCTTCAAATAGTCGACCGGCAGGTTTTTCAGGTAGCTGAAAGACGACAGACCGCTGCCGAAGTCGTCGAGGGAGAAGCGGCAGCCGATGGCCTTGAGTTCCCCGATGAAGTCGGTGGCCTTGCCGAGGTTGGCGATGGCGGCGGTTTCGGTGATCTCGAAACAGACCCGCTGCGGCGCTACCCCGGTTCCCTTGAACTGGTTGAACAGGTAATGGAGGAACTGTTCGTCGCCGATCGATTGGCCGGACAGGTTGATCGAGCACACCACGTTGCGGGTCGGATTGGCGACCAGCCAGTTGAAGGTATGAGCGACCACCCAGCGATCCACCGAACGCATCAGGTTATAGCGCTCGGCGGCGGGGATGAATGAATTGGGCGGGGTAATTTTGCCGTTTTCATCGAGCAGGCGGATGAGGATTTCGAAATGTTCCTCCTCTTCCGCGCCATTCAACGGGACGATGGGCTGGTGGTAGAGGATAAAGCGTTCTTCCTCGAAGGCCCGGGCAATCCGGGCTACCCAGTGCATTTCCCCGTGGCGGCGGGCCATTTCTACATCGTCGGGCTGATAGACCTGGACCCGGTTGCGCCCGCTGTCCTTGGCGGCGTAGCAGGCCGTGTCCGCGGCACTCAGGAGACGGACGGCGCTGCCGCTGCTCTCGGTGATTTCGACCAAGCCGATGCTGGCGCCGATGGAGAAGGTGTTTTCTTCCCATTCGAAGCGGAAGGCCTTGATCGTTTCCAGCATCTCCTGGGCGATGGCAAGCGCCTTGTGGGGCGGGCAATTGGCGAGGAGCAGGCCGAATTCGTCGCCGCCCAGGCGGGCCAGGGTATCCGAGCCGCGCACCTTCTCCTTGAGCAGGTTGGAGAGTTCGCGCAGCAGATGGTCGCCGGCACTGTGTCCGCACGTGTCGTTGATGACCTTGAATTGGTCGAGATCGATGTAGAGCAGGGCGTGGGAACGGTTGAAGGCGCCGGTCGCGTGGATCATTTCCGCCAGGCGGAGTTCGAATTCGCTGCGGTTCACCAGGCCGGTGAGGTTGTCGTGGCGTGCCTGGTAGGAGAGTTGCAGCGACAGCATGTATTTTTCGCTGACGTCGTTGAATACCAAGATCACCCCAAGGATGCTGCCGTCGCGATTGCGGATCGGGGCAGCGGAATCCTCGATGTGCAGTTCCTTGCCGTCGCGGCGGATCAGCACGGTGTGGTTGGCCAGCCCGACGATGCGGTTCTCCCGTAATGCCCGCATGACCGGGTTTTCCACGGTTTTTCGGGTGGTGTCGTTGATGATGCGGAAGATTTCTTCGAGCGGCTTGCCTTGCGCTTCGTCGTTGTTCCAGCCGGTCATGTTTTCCGCGACCGGGTTGAGGAAAGTGACGTTTCCCGCCACATCGGTGGTGATTACCGCATCGCCGATGGAATTGAGCGTGACTTGGGCGCGCTCCTTTTCCTCGAAGAGTTCGGCCTCGATGTGATCGCGTTCCGCGATATCCTTTTCCAGGGCGTGCACCATCGCCGCGAAATCGTGGGTGAGGCGCGACACCTCGTCGCGGCCCAGCGTGGAGGGCAGCGAGACGGCCAAGTTGCCGGCGGCGATCTGGTCGGCGGCATGGGAGAGCAGCGCCAGTCGGCGGGTAATCGTGCGCACCAGTAGCCAAGCGATCAGCCCGCCAAGCAGGATGGCCGCCACGGTGTAGAGCATGCCCTGGCGGGTGACGGCCTGGAGTTCATGCTGCACCGGTTCGGCGTCGATCAGGACGCGGGCGTAGCCGATGGGCTGATTGCCGGAGCGGATCTCGGCAACGCTGTCGACCATGCCGTCGTGCCATAGTTGCTGATCGGCGCTGCCGCCGTGCAGTGCGCCGAGCAACTGGCGGCTGGCGCTGTCGTCGAGCACCAGGTTGAACAGGCTACCGTCGGTGGAGGCGCGCACTTTGCCCTGGGCGTCCAGCACCATGGCGAGGCGCACGTTCTTGGCGGTTTTCAGGGTCTCGACGATTTCCCCGAGGCCGTTGAGGTCGTTGCTGAGCAGCCAGGAAGGGGCGTTGGCGGCGAGGGTTCGGCTCAGGCTCAGACCTTCCGCGGCGATCTGTACTTGCATGAAAGTCTGCTGACGGACCACCATGTCCCATACCACCAGCCCCATCAGGATGGCGTGCAGGGCGACGACGCCGGCGATCATGCGACCGCGCACGCTATGAAAAAGAAAATCGAGCGATTTACCGGGACGCGACACGAGTTATTTGAAGGTGTTGGAACGGGCTTTCATCTGGCCCGGCAGGCCCAGGGCCTGTTCGTAACGCTTGAGAAATTCAAGCATGGGTTTGTAGGTGGCGTTGGCGGCGAGTTCGAAATGGGCTTGGTCGGCCTTGAACTGCTTGGGGTCGAGGTCCTTGTCCTTATCCATGCCGGCCAGGGTGCTGGCAACCTGCTGGGCCAGTTGCGGAGCAACGTCGTCGCGAACCACGATGCCGTTGTGCGGCAACGCCTCGGTTTTCCACAGCACCGTCATTTCCTTGGCCTTGTCCGGGTTGTCGCGCGACCACAGCCGCCAGAAACGCACCGTGCTGCCGCAAGCCAGGGCATCGCCGGAATAGGCGTTGAGGATCGAGGAAAACTGCGAACCGACAAAACGCACCTGCTCCTTATCGATTTTCAGTCCATGGTCGGCGAGATACAGCATGGGGAGCATGGTGCCGGCCACAGCGGTGGGCGAGGGGAAGCACAGCGGCTTGCCGGCCAGATCGCGCGGCGCGGGGATTTTCTTGTCGGCACGGGCCACGATCAGGCCGCGAAAGTCGTCGTCGGGCGTCATCTTGGCGATTACCCGGTAACCGTGGTCGAGACTCAACAGGGTTTCATAGGGATTGGGCATGGCGAAGTGAAAACGCCGCGCCGCCAGCTTGGCTTCGTAATCGGCGTAATCCTTGGAGGCTTCGATCTGGAATTTCGTCCCCGGAAGCTTGTTTTCCAGATAGCGGGCGATGGGATTGTAAGCCTCGAACAAATCCTGAGGGTTGGTATAGGGATGAATGCCGAAGATCAGCGTATCGTCGCGCGCGGTGCTGCCGGACGGCTTGTAGGCGCCGTCTGCGGCGGCCAACGTGGCGCAGCACAGCAGCAAGGCGCCTAGCAGATGTTGCACCCAACTAAAATCAACCCTGTACACGAAGCCCCCCAGCGGGAAAATCAACACTTGGAATTATCCTAAGCTTTGGATAGGGGATTATCCTGGCAATGCCCTGTTCCTGGCAATCGGATTCCAAACGTTATTTCAGCGCTTCGGTCAGATGCGGCGCGAGCGTCAGCAACAGTTGGTGGAAGACTCGCGGATTGCCCGCCACGATGTTGCCGCTTTCCAGGTAGGTTTCGTTGCCGCTGAAGTCGCTTACCAGTCCGCCCGCTTCCGAAACCAGCAGGCAACCGGCGGCGATGTCCCACTTGCTCAGGCCGATTTCCCAGAAGCCGTCGAAATAGCCCGCCGCCGTGTAGGCCAGATCCAGCGCCGCCGAGCCGGGGCGCCGCACACCGGCGGTTTTCTGCACCATGTCGCGGAACATCGCCATGTAGGCGTCGAGATGGGTGAAGTCGCGAAACGGGAAACCGGTGCCGATCAGCGCTTCGTCGAGTTGCTTGCGTTTGGAGACGCGCAGGCGCCGGTCGTTGAGGAAAGCGCCGCCGCCGCGCGAGGCGGTGAACAGGTCGTTGCGGTTGGGGTCGTAGACCAGCGAGTGCGACAGGACGCCCTTGTGCATCAGCGCGATGGAAATCGAATATTGGGGAAAACCGTGCAGGAAATTGGTGGTGCCGTCGAGCGGATCGATGATCCACACGAATTCCGAATCGCCTTGCGCGCCGCTTTCTTCTGCTAGAATCGCGTGCTTTGGATAGGCATCCAGCAGGGTTTCGATGATTGCGGCCTCGGCGGCCTTGTCGACTTCGCTGACGAAATCATTGTGCTGCTTGGCGGTCACGGTAAGCGAATCGATATCGCGGGAAGCGCGGGTAATGACGCTGCTGGCGCGGCGGGCGGCCTTGACCGCAATGGTGAGCATGGGATGCATGATGAGGAACTTTCCGGTGGGATGCCAAGATAATTCGCTATTTTAAATGAATCCGCGTCAATGAAGAAATCTACCGCGCTCGACCGCGTCCGCGTGGTCCTCAGCCACCCCTCCCACCCCGGCAACATCGGCGCGGCAGCGCGCGCCATGAAGACCATGGGGTTGAGCCGCCTGTACCTGGTCAATCCCCGCCGTTTTCCCGATCCCGAGGCTGTCACCCGCTCGTCCGGTGCGGCGGACGTGCTGGAAAACGCCACGGTATGCGGATCCCTCGAAGAAGCGCTGGGTGGAACGGTGCTGGCGGCGGCGCTCACCTCGCGCCGCCGCGACCTCTCCCTGCCGCCGCTGACGCTGCGTGAGGCCGCCCCCAAGCTGCTCGCCGAAGCGCAGGATCATGAGGTGGCTGTCGTGTTCGGTGCGGAAACCAGTGGCCTGACCAATGCCGAACTGGATTGTTGCCAGATGCTCCTGAGCATCCCCGCCAATCCCGAATACGCCTCGCTGAATCTGGCCGCAGCCGTACAAGTGGTCACCTACGAGCTGCGCACCGCCACGGCGAGCGAAGCGCCACCCACGGAAACCGGCAACCTCGCCACCCTCGAAGAAATCGAAGGCTTTTACGGGCATCTGGAAGAAGTGATGATCGCCGCCAGCTTCCTCGATCCCGCCAGCCCCAAGCGCCTCATGCACCGCCTGCGCCGCCTGTACGCCCGCACCCGCCTGGAGCGCGAGGAAGTCAACATCCTGCGCGGCATCCTCAAATCCCTCGACCCACGCCGCAAATCCTGACCATGTAGGAGGGGCTTCAGCCCCGAAGCGGTGCCTACCGAAGCGGCAGTGGCTGTCGCGGCCAAGGCGCGCTCCTACGGGGAAGGCGGCATCCCAGCGCAGCCGCAAATTTTTAGGAGGAGCCTCAGCCCCGAAGCGGTGTGTGCCGAAGAGGCGGTGGTTGTCGCGGCCAAGGCACGCTCCCACGGGGTGGAGGCATCCCAGCGCAGCCGCAAATTTGTAGGAGGGGCCTCAGCCCCGAAGCGGTGTGTGCCGAAGAGACGGTGGTTATCGCGGCCAAGGCACGCTCCCACGGGGGGGGCATCCCAGCGCAGCCGCAAATTTGTAGGAGGGGCCTCGGCCCCGAAGCGGTGTATGCCGAAGAGACGGTGGTTGTCGCGGCCAAGGCACGCTCCTACGGGGAAGGCGGCATCCCAGCGCAGCCGCAAATTTGTAGGAGGGGCCTCGGCCCGAAGCGGTGTGTGCCGAAGAGGCGGTGGTTGTCGCGGCCAAGGCACGCTCCTACGGGGAAGGCGGCATCCCAGCGCAGCCGCAAATTTGTAGGAGGGGCTTCAGCCCCGAAGCGGTGCCTGCCGAAGA
Source organism: Sulfuricella sp. (assembly GCA_018336195.1). Taxonomy (GTDB): domain Bacteria; phylum Pseudomonadota; class Gammaproteobacteria; order Burkholderiales; family Sulfuricellaceae; genus JAGXQV01. Next base: position 44,979 of record JAGXQV010000050.1, read on the forward strand.
GGCACTGGTTGTCGCGGCCATACCCCCAAAAGCCTGTGCACAAGAGGCGCGTTCCCACGGGCTTCCCAAAGCCCCCCGTCTGGCCTGACATTGCAGGTTAGTGCTCGCCACCCTGTTACTTCTTACAGGTATCCCCGCGCGCCGATGCCGGGTAGGATTCCCGCCTTGCAAAAAAACAACTCGGGGAGCACCGCCATGACCGGACATTTCGACCTTGTCGTCACCACCCACGAACACACTGCCGAATTTGAATTGCGCGACGGCGGCGGCAATCACCTCGCCTTCCATTCCGCCGATTTTTCGGCCATTTCGCCCAGCCGTCGGCAAAGCCTGTTCGACCTGGGCAATTACCTGCGTCTGTACGTCGAGACGCAGGACGAAGCGGCGGAAATCGCCGCAGTCGGGGTATGTATCGCCGAACAAGTGCTTGGCGAGGCTATTTTCAAGCCTCTTTGGGAGCCGCAAACCGCCCGCACCCTGCGCATCCAGTTGCCGGGTGCCGCACCCCAGGACGACTCGCTGACCGCCTTGCTCGCCAATGTGCCGTGGGAAATCGCCCGGCCCAGCGCCGCCCAAAAAACCCTCGCCGAGCGCAATCTGCTGTTGCGCATCGTCCACGACAGCCACGCCCCCGCCGCCGAGGTGCTGCAGCTTCCGCCCGGCGAACCCTTGCGGGTGTTGTTCGTCTTCGCCGAAGCGCGCGGCTCCAACCCGCTGGGCGCACGGCGCGAACGCCTGGAACTGCTGGACTTGTTCCGCCGCGAAATTTACCCGCAGCGCGGCATCGTTGCGCATTTCCTCACCCACGGCGTCACCCGCGAACGCCTCAAAGAGCAGATCGCAGGGCACGGCGGCTACCACGCCGTCCATTGGAGCGGTCACGGCAACCTCAACCTGCTCGAACTCGCCAAGAGTGGCGGCGCGCGGGACAGCCTTTCCGGCGAGGCATTGCTGGCGCTGTTCATGGAGGCGGGCGGCTTCCTGCCGCGGCTGTTTTTTCTCAGCGCCTGTCATTCCGGCGATGTCGGGCAAGTGCGCGACTGGGACGATTTCCAGGCCGTCGCGCAAGGGCGGGTTCCGGGCCGCAAAACCGCCGCGCCGCCCCGCGAAATGGATATTTCCGCACCACCCGGCTACACCGGCACCGCCCATGCCCTGCTGCAAGGCGGCGTGCCTTCGGTGGTGGCGATGCGCTACGCAGTGGGCGACGATTACGCCCGCGAACTGGCGGTGGAGTTCTACCGCGCCTTGCTCGCTCATCCCCAGCCGAAAAACCCCGCCCAGGCGCTTGCCCTGGCGCGCAAGGCGCTGCTCGACGCCGACCGGCACGACCTCGACCGCTACGCCCCCTGCGACCACGCCACCCCCTTGCTATACGGCGCGGAATCGCCCGGCTTGGCGTTTCCCGTGGGGCGCAGCCCGGAACTCGACACCCGCAACCCGCGCCTCAACCCGGTCCCCGAACTGGGCATGGCGGAACACCGCCATTTCGTCGGGCGCACCTGGGAGCTTGCCGGGCTGGGCGCCGAATTCATCGGCACGAAAAACGCCGCGACGGTCAAGCCGGTGGCGGTCATCACCGGCCTGGGCGGGATGGGCAAAACCGCCCTCGCCGCCGAAGCTCTGGCCCTGTGGGAAAAGCGTTTCGCCTGGGTGCTGATCTATCAGGCCAAACCCAACGCCCTGTCCTTCGACGCTACGCTACGCGACATCCATACCCAACTCAATGGCGAACTGGGCCGCTACCACGAGCACGTCCAAGCCCACCGCAGCGACGCCATCCACCGCGAAGCCGATGCCGAATTCAACGGCACAGCGCGGCAGGATAGGCTGATCCGCAACCTGCTGCGCGCCATGCAGGACGAAGCCATCCTGCTGGTGCTGGACAATTTCGAAGGCAACCTCAAAGCGCCGACTGACGGGCAAGCCGCCGCCACCTGCCAAGACCCCGCCTGGGAGCGTTGCCTGGCAGCATTGGCGGTTGGCCTGGCCGGTACGGCGTCGCGGCTGCTTATCACTTGCCGGCGCCCGTTGGCTGTGCTGGCCGATAATGTCGCCCATCCCGTCCGGCTCGGCCCGCTGCCCCCGGCGGAAGCCGCGCTTTTTTTGCGCGAACACCCCGCCCTGAGCGCCATGCTGTTCGGCGCGGACAACGGCGCAAGGGCGCTGACCTATCGCCTGCTCAACGCCAGCCGCTTCCATCCGCTGCTGATGGACAGACTGGCGCGGCTGGCGGCGGACGTAACGCTGCGCCCGCAGCTTCTGGCGGCGCTGGATACCCTGGAAACGACCGGCGATTTCGCCCACCTCCCGGAATTGTTCGCCGCCACCCCCGGCGATAAAAAGGAACTGGACTACCTCAACGACGCGCTGGCCGCCTCGCTCGACCAGCTTATCCGCAGCGCCACCCCGGATGCCCGCCGCCTGCTGTGGATGATCGCCATCGCCAACGAGCCGGTTGATCTTGAATTGCTGAACGGCGTGTGGAGCGGGGAAGACTTCCAGCAGCAGCAACTCCGCGAGATCAAGCAGATGCTGGATATCTTGCCGCAACTCCCGCCGGAGCTACAGGCAAAGTTGCAAGCCTTGCCACCCGAGGTTCACGCTCTGCTTGACGCACTGCCACCGCCAAGGCCGACGCGCCCCGACCCCGCGCCGTTATTGGCCCACCTCGTCAGCGTCGGGCTGGTCACCGCTGAGTGCCGCGCCCCGGACACCAACCCCGACCTCACCTGCCACGAACTGGTGCGCGAACGCATCCGTGACTGGATGGCACAGCACCCGCAGGACAAGGGTGACCTCAGCGCAAACTCCATCCGCCTCGCCTACGCCGAACGTCTGGAAGCGCTGTTCAATGGGATCCAGCACCGGAACCTGAGCGCCGCCCTCCAGGCGGGCAGCCGCGCCCTGGTCTATTGCGTCCAGGCTGAAGCCTGGGATCAGTTGGGCGGGTTCGCCAGCGGCGTCGTCACTGGCACCGGCGACCCGCGCCTGCTGGCGGGGCTGCTGCCCCATCTCCACGCCGCCGCCGAATCGGCGCCCGAGGGCGGGCCGCGCTGGTCTTGCCTGGGCTACCTCGCCGATGCGCTGGCGCGTGGTAGCCGTCCCGACGCCAGCCTGGCTTTCTACGAACAGGCCGCAACCCAGGCCCGCGCCGTCGCCGAGGCGGGGGGTGATGCCGCCCGGCTGGCGTGGGCGGGCTATGCCTGGATTGCCGGCAACTGGGCGAATGCTCTGGCAATGACCGGTAACCTCGACGCCGCGCGCCAACGCCAACTCGACAGCGCGGCGGCCAAAAAGCAAGCCGGCAGACCTGCGGTCAACGTCATCGCCAGCGAGTTGGAAGCCCTGCGCATCGACATCCGGCAAGGCAAGGTCGCCACGGCGTTGCCCGAGGTCGAAACGCGGCTGGCGCAGATTGCCTCCTGGTGGCAGCAGCACCGTTCCGGCGAGCACGTCGCGGAGGCACCGGACGCCGAGCTTCTCGCCCGCGCCTATATCAGCGCGCTCGACATCGCGAAAGGTGCCGACTTTGCCCGCCAGGACTGGTCTGCCGCGCTCCCCCGCATCGACATCATCCTGGAGGTCAAACGGGCGCTGAAGCGTCCGGCGCAGGACATCGCGGGTGACCGGATGAACCGCGCCAATGTGCTGACACATCTCGGGGGCTACGCCGCAGCCCAGGCCGAAATGGAAGCCTGTCTCGCGCTTTTCCAGGGGAAACCCGATTCGTGCGCCAAGGTCTATGGCTCTCTCGCCAATCTCTTCGACGAACAAGGCGATGTGGCGCAGGCCATCACCCAAGTGCGCCGCGCCCTCGCCTTGCGCGAAGACCTGCCCGATCCCGCCGAGCGCGCCATTTCGCACCACAACCTCGCCAATTATCTGGAACGCAACGTCACCCCCTCCGACCGCGCCGAATCACCGCGCCACCAACTCGCCGCGCTGGTTTACCGCCTCGTCGCCGGGTTGGGGCAACACCTGCAAACCTCGTTGCACAACTACGCCATCCGCTTCCGCGACGCCCGGCAAACCGGCGGCGAACCCGCGGTGCCGCGCCTCGCCGTATTGCTCGCAGACCCGGCTTTTCACCCGCTCCAACAGTGGCTGGCGCAACGCCAGGAGGATGTGGACGAACTGCAAACCGCCGTGGACGAGCTTCTCGACCAAGCCCGTCAGGCAGCGCAGCAGCCCTAGCTCGTAGGAGGGGGCTTGCCCCCGATAGCGGTGCGCACCGAAGCTGCGGCTGTCGCGGCCAAGGCGCGCTCCTACGGGGGAAGGCGGCGTCCGGGCACAACCGCAAATTGTGTAGGAGGGGCTTCAGCCCCGATAGCGGTGTGTACCGAAGCTGCGGCGGTCGCGGCCAAGGCACGCTCCTACGGGGGCGGTGGCATTCCGGCACAACCGCACATTGTGTAGGGGGGGCTTCAGCCCCGATAGCGGTGTGTACCGAAGCTGCGGCGGTCGCGGCCAAGGCGCGCTCCTACGGGGGCGGTGGCATTCCGGCATGGCCGCACATTGTGTAGGAGGGGCCTCGGCCCCGATAGCGGTGTGTACCGAAGCTGCGGCGGTCGCGGCCAAGGCACGCTCCTACGGGGGCGGTGGCATTCCGGCACAACCGCACATTGTGTAGGGGGGGCTTCAGCCCCGATAGCGGTGTGTACCGAAGCTGCGGCGGTCGCGGCCAAGGCGCGCTCCTACGGGGGCGGTGGCATTCCGGCATGGCCGCACATTGTGTAGGAGGGGCCTCGGCCCCGATAGCGGTGTGTACCGAAGCTGCGGCGGTCGCGGCCAAGGCACGCTCCTACGGGGGCGGTGGCATTCCGGCATAGCCGCACATTGTGTAGGAGGGGCTTCAGCCCCGATAGCGGTGCGCACCGAAGCTGCGGCGGTCGCGGCGAAGGCGCGCTCCTACGGGGGCGGTGGCATCCCGGCACAACCGCACATTGTGTAGGAGGGGCTTCAGCCCCGATAGCGGTGTAGGCCGAAGCGGCAGTGGCTGTCGCGGCCAAGGCACGCTCCTACGGGGAAGGTGGCTCAGAGCCAAACCGCATCCCAATGCGGATAATCGCCGATTCGTTTGACCAATCCGGCGCGCAATGGGTTGGCGACGATGTAACGGGCGACAGCTTGCAGGTCTTCTTCGCGGCGTAGGGCGCGGTCGTGAAATCCCGCTTGCCATGTCGGGGCACCGGGGGTGTTGCGGGTTGCGTTGAGCCAGCGGCTGCTGGTGGATTTGAAACGTTTGACGGCGTCGGACAATTCCCCGTTTGTCAATTCGAACAGCCAGTGCAGGTGGTCGGGCATGAGGACGTAGCTGAGCGTTTGCGTTTCGCCGGTCGCATCGCATTCGTGCAGGGCGCGAACCATCAGGCGGGCCAGGATGAAATCGGTGAAAAGCGGTTTGCGCCGGGGTGTGGCGGTGGTGATGAGATAAACGCGCCCGGTTTCGGAAAACCGTCCGATGCGCAGATTGGCGGCGTGGGGCATGGGATGCATGGTAAAGGAATTGAGGTGCTGCGGGTAGGAGGGGCTTCAGCCCCGAAGCGGTGCCTGCCGAAGCTATGGCTGTCGCGGCCAAGGTCGCTCAACTCAAAAATAATTGACCTGCCGGGTAGGTCATATAATATTAGCGCTTTCTAACTTCTTACGACTCGGCCCAGCGTGTTCAACCATCTCCGCGAAGACATTTCCGTCGTATTCGACCGCGACCCGGCGGCGCGCTCCACCTGGGAGGTATTGACCACCTATCCGGGGGTTCATGCCCTGCTGATCTACCGGTTGTCGCGCCGCTTGTGGGGATGGGAACTGAAATGGCTGGCGCGTTTCCTGTCCTTCCTGGGGCGCTGGTTCACCGGCATTGAAATCCATCCGGGTGCGACCATCGGGCGGCGTTTTTTCATCGATCACGGGATGGGCGTGGTGATCGGCGAAACCGCCGAAATCGGCGATGACTGTACGCTATATCACGGCGTCACCCTGGGCGGCACCTCGTGGAACAAGGGCAAGCGCCATCCCACCCTGGAAGCGGGGGTGGTGATCGGCGCCGGCGCGAAAGTCCTGGGTCCGATCACCATCGGCGAAGGAGCGAAAATCGGCTCCAATGCGGTGGTGGTCAAAAATGTCCCGGCGGGCGCCACCGCGGTCGGCATTCCGGCGCGTATCCTCGACGGTGGCAAGGCTCAGCAGCGCGAAAGCCACGCCCAGAAACTGGGGTTTTCCGCGTATGCAATGAGCGACGACATGAACGATCCCATCGTCAAAGCCATTCACGCCATGCTCGACCACGCTTCGGCAACCGACCGGCGCATCGCCATTGTCCTCGAACAACTCAAGAAATGCGGCATCGACATCGAGCAGGACGCCGCCGTGGCGGACGCCTTCGACGTGAATTACCTGAATAAGATAGTTGACTAAAATAATACGGTATTATATCCTTACAACACAAATGCCATTGGAGATAGACTGACATGCGATTAACCACGAAAGGCCGCTTCGCCGTAACGGCCATGCTGGATCTGGCGATGCGCCAGGGTGCGGGGCCGGTGACGCTGGCGGGTATCAGCGAGAGGCAGAAGATTTCCCTGTCTTATCTTGAGCAGTTGTTCGGCAAGCTGCGCCGTCATGGCTTGGTGGAAAGCGTGCGCGGTCCGGGTGGCGGTTATTACCTCGCCAAGAAGATGGAAGAAATCCCGGTTTCCGAAATCATTCGTGCGGTTGACGAAACCATTGACGCCACCCAATGTGGCGGCCTGGGGAATTGTCACGACGAGCATGAGTGCCTGACCCACGAGTTGTGGATCACCTTGAATGCCAAGATTTTCGAATATCTTTCCTCGATTACCTTAGCCAGTCTGGCTGCCAAACAGTGTGGGGGAAAGATCATGCCGCTTCCCGAAATGAAGCCGGGTCGGGTGATACGCCAGCCCAAGAATGCCGCTCGCATACTTTGACCATAATGCCACTACCCCGCTCGACGAGCGGGTGGTGGCGGCGATGCTGCCCTATTTCCGCGAGCACTACGGCAATCCTTCCAGTCGCCATGAATATGGACGCGAAGCGCGGCGTGCAGTGGATACTGCTCGTGAACAGGTGGCTCAGGCTGTCGGTGCGCATCCCTCGCAGGTGCTGTTTTGCAGCGGCGGTAGCGAGGCGAACAATCTGGCGATCAAGGGCGGCACGGCTTATTTGAGTCCAGCCCAAGTGGTGGTCAGTGCCATCGAGCATCCCTGTGTGGCTAAACCGGCACGGGAATTGCAGGAACGAGGTTGGACCTGTCGTACTGTAGCGGTTTCGCCACACGGCGAAATCTCCACGGATGACCTGAAAAGTGCGCTGGAAAGCCCCACCGGTCTGGTTTGCGCGATGCTCGCCAACAACGAAACCGGGGTGGTGCAGGATATCTCCGGATTGTCCGAAATAGCACAGGAACGGGGCGCTCTACTGCATACCGACGCGGTTCAGGCGCTGGGCAAGATCAAGATTGATTTTGCCGCGCTGGGGGTGGATAGCTTGAGCATCTCGGCGCACAAGGCGTATGGCCCCAAGGGTGTGGGTGCCCTGGTGGTGGGGCGGCGCGTCGATTTGAAGGCGCAGATCAGCGGTGCGGGCCACGAAAAAGGCCTGCGCGCCGGCACCGAAAATGTGCCGGGCATCGTCGGATTCGGCATGGCTTGCGAACTGGCGGTGCGCCAGCTTGCGGATTATGAAAACCGGATCGGCGCACTGCGCGACGAATTCGAGCGAGAACTGAGCGCGCTGGGCGCGACAATTTTCGGGAGTTCGGCGCGGCGGTTGGCGAATACCAGTTTCTTCGCGTTTCCCCGCATCGAGGGGGAAACGCTGGTGATGGCCCTGGATAATGTGGGCTACGCGGTGGCGAGCGGTGCGGCGTGTTCCAGCGGGACCGCCAGCGCCACGTTGCTGGCGATGGGCGTGGATAACCAATTGGGGCGCGGCGCGGTGCGCGTCAGCCTGGGCCGGGACACCACCGGCGCACAGGTGGGCGGTCTGCTGCGGGCTCTGCAAAACGAGGTGGCGCGGTTGCGCGGCCTTTCCGCGATGAAAGTTTGAGATTTTTGGCATAGGAAAAAACATGGTCAAGACCCCGGTTTATCTCGATTATTCGGCTACGACGCCGGTCGATCCGCGCGTTGCGGAAAAGATGATCCCCTATCTGGTGGAAAAATTCGGCAATCCCGCCAGTCGCTCCCATCCCTTCGGCTGGGCAGCCGAGGAAGCCGTCGAACAGGCGCGCGAGCAGGTGGCGGCGCTGGTCAATGCCGATCCCAAGGAAATCGTGTGGACTTCCGGGGCCACCGAATCGAACAACCTCGCCATCAAGGGGGCCGCGCATTTCTACAGCGGCAAGGGCAAGCACCTGGTGACGATGTTGACCGAACACAAGGCGGTGCTCGACACCATGCGCCACCTGGAAAGCGAAGGCTTCGAGGTGACCTACCTGGCACCCGAATCGAATGGCTTGGTCAATCCCGAGACCTTCAAGGCGGCCCTGCGTCCCGACACCATTCTCGCCTCGGTGATGCTGGTCAACAATGAAATCGGGGTGATCCAGGACATCGAAACCCTGGGTGACATCTGTCGCGGCAAGGGCGTCCTGTTTCACGTCGATGCCGCGCAGGGCACCGGCAAGGTGGCCATCGATCTGAGAAAGCTGAAAGTCGATCTGATGTCCTTTTCGGCGCACAAGACTTACGGCCCCAAGGGCATCGGCGCGCTCTACGTGCAACGCAAGCCGCGCGTGCGCCTGGAAGCCCAGATGCACGGCGGTGGTCACGAGCGCGGGATGCGTTCCGGCACCTTGGCGACCCACCAGATTGTCGGCATGGGTGAAGCCTTCCGCATCGCCCGCGAAGAAATGGTCACTGAAAACGCGCGGATTCGCGCCCTGCGCGACCGTCTTTACGCAGGCCTGTCGAAAATCGAGGAAGTCCACCTCAACGGCGACCTGGAAAGCCGGGTGCCGCACAACCTCAACATGAGCTTCAATTTCGTCGAAGGCGAATCGCTGATTATGGCGGTCCGCGATCTGGCGGTGTCGAGCGGTTCCGCTTGTACCTCGGCGAGCCTGGAGCCGTCTTATGTCTTGCGCGCCCTGGGACGTAGCGACGAATTGGCGCACAGCTCGATCCGGTTTACCATAGGCCGTTTTACCACAGAGGACGAAGTGGATTTCGCCATTGACCTGATGACTCGCAATATCGGGCGTCTGCGCGAGATGTCGCCGTTGTGGGATATGTTCAAGGAAGGCATCGACCTGAGCACCGTGAAATGGGCGGCGCATTGAATTCAAGGGGCTATCGGCTAGTCCCCGGTTGTTAGAAGGAGAAACACCATGTCATACAGCACAAAAGTTTTGGATCATTACGAAAACCCGCGTAACGTCGGCAGCTTCGGCGGCGACGAAGAAGGTGTGGCTACCGGGATGGTCGGCGCGCCGGCTTGCGGCGACGTGATGAAGCTGCAAATCCGCGTGAACAAGGACGGCGTCATCGAAGATGCCAAGTTCAAGACCTACGGCTGCGGTTCGGCAATCGCCTCGTCGTCGCTGGTGACCGAGTGGGTCAAGGGCAAGACCCTCGATCAGGCGCTGGAAATCAAGAACACCCAGATTGCCGAGGAACTCGCTCTGCCGCCGGTGAAAATCCATTGCTCGGTACTGGCGGAAGACGCCATCAAGGCCGCCGTCGCCGACTACAAGGCCAAGCACGGCGAAACCGTGGAAACCAAGGTGTGCAGTTCACATTGAACCCCGTCCGGGATGAGGTGATGCCCATCCCGCCGGCCTCATACAGGAGAAACTGAAAATGGCAGTAACCATGACCGAAAGGGCAGCGAAACACGTTTCCAACTTCATCGCCAAGCGCGGCAAGGGCGTGGGTCTGCGCCTCGGCGTGCGCACCAGCGGTTGTTCGGGGATGGCCTACACCCTCGAATTCGCCGACGAAACGGCGGAAGACGATACCTTGTTCGAGAGCTTCGGCGTGACCGTGCTGGTCGATCCCAAGAGCCTGACCTATCTCGACGGCACCGAACTGGATTACGTGCGCGAGGGGCTCAACGAAGGCTTCAAGTTCAATAATCCCAACATCAAGGGCCAATGCGGCTGCGGGGAAAGTTTCAACGTCTGATGCTGGATTTCAACCAAAATCATTTTGAATTGTTCGGGTTGGCGCCGGCGTTCAGCATTGATCTGACCCAGCTCGAACAGTCCTACCGCGATATCCAGGCGCAGGTCCATCCCGACAAGCACGCCCATCTGGGCGACGTCGAGCGGCGCCTGGCGATGCAGTGGGCGACCCACACCAACGAGGCTTACCAGACCCTGCGCCAACCCTTGAGTCGGGCGCGCTATTTGTTGCAGTCCAACGGCGTCGACAGCGGCGAGGAAACCAATACCGCGATGTCCCCGGCCTTCCTGATGGAACAGATGGAATGGCGGGAAGCTATTGGCGAAGCCAAGGCCGCCGAAGCGGTTGAGGATCTGGAGCGTCTCGCCGCGCGCCTGCGCCAGGAAATGCAGCAGCGCCACGAAGGGCTGCGCGTCTCGCTCGACGAAAAACGCGATTTCGGCCGCGCGGCGGAACAGGTGCGCGAACTCAAATTCATGGAAAAATTGCGCGAGGAAATTCTCCACGCGCTGGAAGCATTGGAAGACTAGATGGCTTTATTGCAAATCGCCGAACCCGGCTTGTCCGCCGCGCCGCACCAACACCGACTGGCGGTGGGGATCGATCTGGGAACCACCAATTCGCTGGTCGCCACCGTGCGCAGCGGCATCAGCGTGGTCCTCAACGACGAGGAGGGCCGCCCGCTGCTGCCTTCCGTGGTGCGCTACCTGAGCGACGGCAACATCGAGGTGGGCTATGCCGCCCAGGCCATGCAAAGCGCCGACCCGCACAACACCGTGGTTTCGGCCAAGCGCTTCATGGGGCGCGGGGTGCGCGACATTGCCAATATTACCAACCTGCCTTACCAGTTTCTCGATGCGCCGGGCATGGTGCAACTCAAGACCGCCGCCGGGGTGAAAAGCCCGGTGGAAGTGTCGGCGGAAATTCTCAAAACCTTGCGCGCCCGCGCCGAAAAATCGCTGGGCGGCGATCTGGTCGGTGCGGTGATTACCGTCCCGGCGTACTTCGACGACGCACAGCGCCAGGCGACCAAGGACGCTGCCCGGCTGGCCGGTCTCAATGTCCTGCGCCTGCTCAACGAGCCGACCGCCGCCGCCGTGGCCTACGGCCTGGATAATGCCGCCGAGGGGGTTTACGTGGTCTACGACCTGGGCGGCGGGACTTTCGACGTGTCGATCCTGCGTTTGAGCCGCGGGGTATTCGAAGTGATGGCGACCAATGGCGATTCGGCCTTGGGCGGCGATGATTTCGACCACCGCATCTATTGTTGGGTGCTCGAACAGACCGGTTTGTTCGCCCCGAACGCCCAGGATACCCGGTTGCTCCTGACCCGCGCCCGCGAAGCCAAGGAAGAGTTGACCTACCATCCCGAAACCCAGATCACCGCCGTACTCTCCAGCGGCCAGACCATCGATGTGTGCCTGACCGGCAAGATTTTTACCGAGATCACCCAAAGCCTGGTCAACAAGACCCTCGCCCCGACCAAAAAAGCCCTGCGTGACGCCGGGTTGGGCGTCGAGGAAGTGAATGGTGTGGTGATGGTCGGCGGTTCCACGCGGATGCCGCAAATCCAGCGCGCCATCGGCGAATATTTCGGACGCGAACCCCTCAATAATCTCGATCCTGACAAAGTCGTCGCACTGGGTGCGGCGATCCAGGCCAACGTCCTGGCCGGCAACCGTTCCGGCGACGACTGGCTGCTGCTCGACGTGATTCCCCTGTCGCTGGGCCTGGAAACCATGGGCGGTTTGACCGAAAAAGTCATCCCGCGCAATTCCACCATTCCCGTGGCGCGCGCCCAGGAATTCACCACCTACAAGGACGGCCAGACCGCCATGAGCATCCACGTGGTGCAGGGCGAGCGCGAACTGGTCAGCGATTGCCGCTCCCTCGCCAAATTCGAACTGCGCGGCATTCCGCCCATGGCTGCGGGTGCTGCGCGGGTGCGCGTGACCTTCCAGGTGGATGCCGACGGCCTGCTGTCGGTGGCGGCGCGCGAAAAGAATTCCGGGGTGGAAGCCTCGGTGGTGGTGAAACCCTCCTATGGCCTCTCCGACGGTGAAATCGCCGACATGCTGAAAAGCTCCCAGCAACATGCCCGCGAGGACATGGATGCGCGCAACCTGCGCGAACAGCAGGTGGAAGCCGGGCGCATCCTCGATGCCGTGGCGGCGGCGCTGGAACAGGACGGGGCGCTGATCGACGCCAAGGAGCGCGCCACCATCGAAAAAAATATGATGGTTTTGCGTGGCAAGCTGGAAGGCAGCGATCCGAACGCCATCAAATTTGCCGTGGAAGCGCTCAACCGCGCCACCGAGAATTTCGCCGGTCAACGCATGAACGCTAGCGTCCAGAAGGCGCTGGCCGGCCATAAGCTTGAAGAATTGGAGGGCTAAATGCCGCAAATCATCGTTCTGCCGCACCACGAATTGTGTCCCGATGGCGCGGTGATCGAAGCCGAAAGCGGCGTCTCGATTTGCGATGCGTTGCTTGAGCACGACATTGAAATCGAACATGCCTGCGAAAAATCCTGCGCCTGCACCACCTGCCATGTGATTGTGCGGGAAGGCTTCGATTCCCTGGAGCCCTCCGACGAACTGGAAGACGACATGCTCGACAAGGCTTGGGGCCTGGAGCCGAATTCCCGGCTGTCCTGTCAGGCCGTGCTCGGCGAGACCGATCTGGTGGTGGAAATCCCCAAGTACACCATCAACCTGGCGAGCGAGAAGCATTGATTGGATTGGCGGCTGGCCGCTAGTCCCTAACAGTAAGGAGTCCCCCATGAAATGGATCGACATTGCCGACATCGCCATCGAACTCAGCGAGAAATTTCCCGACACCGATCCACGTTATGTGCGTTTCACCGACCTGCACAACTGGGTCATGGAATTGCCGGGGTTCGACGACGACCCCAACCATTCCAATGAAAAAATTCTCGAAGCGATTCAGTCTGCCTGGATTGAAGAATCGGCTTGATAGCCCGGCGCTATGAGGGCGCCCCGGTATCCCGCATTTTGTGCGGGAGTCCTTGTTCTCTCTGACTTTCCACCTTACCATTCGTAAAAACCCCTTTCCGGTTGTGAGAAATTCCGAATGGCAATGAAATTGTTGCAGCAAGCCGACGCACGGGAATTCGCCGCGCTCATTGATGAATGGCGCGGGGCTGACCAAGCGTTTCATGTCCTGGCTTTTTTCCCCGAGCCGGAGAGCGCGCAGGTGGCGGTGCTGCAGGCAGTGTGCCGGGAATCCGGCATCCCCCTGGCGGGGGCGGTGTTTCCCGAATTGATCGATGGGGCGACGACGCTGAAACACGGTGCCTTGCTGCTGCGCGTCGATCAAGCGCCGCCGCCTTTGCTGATCGAAGGTGTCGGCAAGGGGGCGGCTACCGAGCAGATTGCCGGTTACGTCGAAGACCATCTCGGCGAGGACGGCGAGGCCGCCCTGTTTTGCTTGTTCGATGCCCTCGTGCCGACCATCGCCACTCAGCTCGATGCCCTGTATTTGCGCCTCGCCGACCGGGTCCGCTATTTCGGGGTGAACGCCGGCAACGAGCGTTTCGTCTCGGCACCGTGTCTTTTCGACAGCGAGCGTTTCGTGGCGGACGCGCTGCTGCTCCAATTGCTTCCCGATCATCCGGGCGCCTGCCTGGAACATGGTTATGCGGTGCCCAATCGTTTCATTACCGCCACCTCGGCGCAAGGCAACCGGATCGTTCAGATCGACTGGCAACCCGCCCTCGAAGTGTATCGCGAGGTGATGGCGCTGCAATATGGCGTCACCATAGACCGCGACAACTTCTATGCCCATGCCGTGCATTTCCCGTTCGGCATCCTGCGTGCCGACGGCGAGGTGTTGGTGCGCATTCCGGTGGCTCTCGATGAAGCGGGCGGTATTGTCTGCGTCGGCGAAATTCCTCCCAATTCGGTGTTGGCGCTTCTTGATGCACGGGCCGGCAGCGGTGAGGCCGCCGCCGCGCTGGCCGGTAATCTCGCGGACGGAAAGATGCGGCCTGGCGACGCACTATTGCTGTTCTATTGTGCCGGGCGGCGCATGCATATCGGTGCCGGGATGGCCGATGAGTTGCGCGATCTGATGCAGCGTAGCGGTGTGGAAAAACTGGTGGGCGCGCTGTCGTTGGGGGAAATCGGGGAATCGCGTAGCGGCGGCTATCCGCTGTTCCACAACGCGACCTTGGTGGGGGTGCCGTGGCCGAACTGCTGAACCGCGAACACGCGCTGGCGATCCTCTACGATCTGGCCCTGACCATCGGCAGCGAAGTGACGGTTGCACCGTTGCTTACCCGCACGGTACAGCGCCTGATGTACCACACCGGGTTTCCGGTGGGGATCATCCTGGCCGATGAAGGCAAAAGCATCGAAGGGGAATGGGGGGTATTGCGCCTGCAAACCGCCATTGGCGACTATGCGCTGGCAAGGCGCCAGGGAGAATGGCTGCGGTTACCCACGGCGCTGACCGAAGGCCCGGCAACATTGGGCGAAGCACCCGAACTGTTGGCTGCGCTGGGGGCGCGCAAACCCCGCCAATCTTACCTACGGCTTCCTGTGGAAGGTTTCGGTAAGGTGCTGCTGCTCGGGGATCGCCTGCCCGCCACCGATTTGCATCTGGCCGAATTGTTTGCACCGCTCATGGCGCGGCTCGCCACCACCATCAAGCTGTGTCGCAGTTACGAGAAGGAAGTGCAGCATCGCCTGGAGCGCATGGCCTATTACGACGCGCTGACCGAGTTGCCCAACGCCTTGCTGTTTTCCGATACCGTGCGTCAGACCTTGATCGGCGCGCGGCGCGTGAATGCCTGGCTGGCCGTGGTTTATCTGGATATCGACGATTTCCGACAGTTCAACAACCGCTTCGGCCAGAACATGGGCGACCGCCTGCTGGCCGCCGTTGCCCATCGCCTGGAAAAACACCTGCGCTCGGGTGAAATGGCGGCCCACCTGATGGGAGACGATTTCGCCCTGTTGCTGCCCAATTTGAACGGTTGGGAGAGCGTCGAGACGCGGGTGGCGGAAGTTCTGCAACTGGATCGGGAGCCGTTCGTCATTGGTGGACAAACCGTGCAAGTCACCGCGAGCATGGGGGTTGCCGTCCACCCGGTGGACGCCGATGACGCCGACAGCCTCATGCGTCATGCCCAGATTGCCATGCATCAGGCCAAGGAAGAAGCGCGCGGGCGTTTCCGTTTCTTCGATGCGGAACACGACCGCCGTACCTCGGAGCGGCGGTCCCTGGTGGGGAAGGTTGAAAACGCCCTGGTGCAGGGGGAATTGCGCCTCTATTACCAGCCCAAGGTGGATTTGTTTTCCGGGCAGGTAGTGGGTTTCGAGGCGCTGCTGCGCTGGTTCGACCCGGCGCGGGGGATGGTTCCGCCCGGAGAATTTCTGCCGGCGGTCGAGGATAGCGAACTGATCGTGCGGATCGGTGAATGGGTGATGCGCGAAGCGTTGCGGCAGGCCGTGGCGTGGCGCAAGGGCGGGCTGAATACCACGGTCAGCGTGAACATCGCCGGTCGCCACCTGCAATTGCCGGATTTCGTCGAGCGCGTCCGCCAGGCCTTGCGCGACGTGCCGGAGGCCACCCCGGATTGTCTGGACATCGAAATCCTCGAATCCACTATTTTGAGCGATTTTGCCCACGTCCGGCAGGTTATCGAGGAGTGTGGCGAAATCGGCATCGGTTTCGCCCTCGACGATTTCGGTACCGGCTATTCCTCGCTGGCTTATCTCGGCCAGTTGCCGGCGGCCACTGTCAAGATCGACCAAAGCTTCGTGCGCAACATGTTCGAGCGGCGCGAGGATCAGACCATCATCGAGGCCATCGTGCAGATTGCCGAGGTGTTCGGCAGGCAAGTGGTGGCGGAAGGGGTGGAATCTTCCGACCACGGCATTCTGCTGGTCAGCATGGGTTGCCGGGTCGCACAGGGCTTCGGCATCGGACGCCCAATGCCGGCGGAGAACGTGTCGGAATGGACCAAATCGTTTCGCATTCCCGCCGATTGGTTCGGCTGGCAGGATACCAACTGGCATCCGTCGCTGTACAACCTGTTCCGTGCCCGCCACGCGCACCGGGTCTGGTATGAGGAATTGGTCGGCGCGGTAAAACGCCACGAACCCGTCACCGTGCCGGTCAATCCACACGAATGCCGCCTTGGACAATGGCTGGATTCGTGCGTCGAACTCGGTTACGACCACCCGATTTTTAAGGAGCTGGGTGCCACCCACGAGCATTTGCATTCCTTGATCGATACGCTGGAAGCCAGGCTGGCAAAGGGCGATCGGGCGGCAATACAGGCGATATTCGGGGAATTCGAGGCAGTCTCTGCACGAATATTGACCCTGATTGACGACATGATCCGCATCGAGTCGGCCAAGCACCCGCTCAAGGGAAAGAATAGTGTTGAATGTCGAGTCGTTGAGGAGGGAGCACCTACGGTTTCTTTGCAGGAACCGTGAGCGAAGCGTACCTATCAACTCGGCATCAAAAGCCCCGGATTAATCCCCGCTTTATCCCTGCCTTGATTTGTGACCCCTCATGCCACATAATCCTGGCTTTGCGGCGTAAACATTGAAGCGGGGCGGGGTTGATGCGGATTTTATTGAGTAACGACGACGGTTACTTTTCACCTGGTCTGGCTTGTCTCGCTGAAACACTTTCCGCCATCGCCGAAGTCATCGTGGTGGCCCCCGAATCAGACCGCAGCGGGGCCAGCAATTCCCTTACCCTCGACCGCCCCCTGAGCTTGCGCAAGTCCCATAGCGGGTTTTACTACGTCAACGGGACGCCCACCGATTGCGTCCATCTGGCGGTTACCGGGATGTTGCCGGAATTGCCGGACATGGTGATTTCCGGTATCAATCACGGCGCCAACATGGGCGACGACACTCTGTATTCAGGCACCGTGGCAGCCGCCACCGAAGGTTATTTGTTGGGCATACCCTCCATCGCGGTATCGCTGGCCAGCAAGTCGGCGGGCAATTATCCGACCGCGGCGCGGATCGTGAAGGAAATCGCCGAACGTTACTCCGCCAACCCGTTTCCCCAGCCCATCCTGCTCAACGTCAACGTGCCGGATGTGCCTTACGAACAACTGCAAGGCACGCTCGTCACCCGCTTGGGCAAGCGCCACAAGGCTGAACCGGTGGTAAAGATGGTCAATCCGCGCGGCGAAACCATGTACTGGGTGGGCGCCGCCGGAGCGGCGGCGGATGCCGGGGAGGGCACCGATTTTCACGCGGTTGCCAACGGCAAGGTTTCCATCACGCCCTTGCAGATCGACTTGACCCAGTTTGCCCAGGTCGAATCCGTGGATCGCTGGCTCAAGGCATGAACAACAAGATTCACGGCATCGGCATGACCTCGCAACGCACCCGGACGCGCATGCTGGACCGCCTGCGCGGGCAGGGAATCAAAGACGAGGTGGTGCTGGAGATCATGGGGAGCATTCCCCGCCACATTTTCGTCGAGGAAGCCCTGGCGCACCGCGCCTACGACGACGACGCCCTGCCCATCGGCTACGGACAGACTATTTCCAGCCCTTACACCGTGGCACGTATGTCCGAACTCCTGCGCGCCGGGGGCAGGCTCAATAAGGTTCTCGAAATCGGCACCGGCTGTGGCTATCAGACTTCCGTGCTGTCCGGTCTAGCCAAGGACGTTTACACCGTGGAACGGATCGCGCCCCTGCTTGCCAAGGCACGCGAGCACTTCCGCGCCCTGCGCATACTCAACGTGCGTGCCCGCCATGCCGACGGCACCATGGGGTTACCCGAAACTGGACCGTTCGACGCGATTATCATGACTGCGGCGGCGACCCGCGTTCCCCCGGAGTTGCTCGATCAACTAGCGCCCGGAGGCCGCTTGGTGATGCCGGTGGGCACCGCCGAGCAGCGTCTTTGTCTGGTGGAATACGATGGCAAGGACTTTCGCCAGACCCAACTCGAAGCGGTGCGTTTCGTACCGTTGTTGCCGGGGTTGGCATGAACGACGGGGGGGCGACGCACGTATTTCTCCGCCTCCGCTCTTGGGGTCTGATCCTGGCTGTTGCGGGACTTTCCCTGCTCGCCGGTTGCGGATCCACGGGCCGACATGCTCCGGTGGTCGATCGTGCGGTTTCTCAGGGGGGAATCCCGGCGCCGCGCAAGGCCGCAACGCGACCGGTCCGGTCGCCCGATTCGCGGCCCCAGAGCTATACCGTGCAAAAGGGCGATACCCTTTACGGGATTTCCTTCGAGTATGGCTTCGACTACAAGGAAGTCGCAGAATGGAATGGCATCGAAGCGCCATACATCATCCGCCCCGGCCAGCAAATCCGTTTTAGCCAGGGGGGGCAGTCAACCCAGGGCGGTGGCGAGGCGCAAGTGGCGGTGATGCCCCTGAAAGGTGCCGCAGCGGAGAGCAAGCCGGTGTCCGGCGATCCAACGGTGAAGACCGAGCCCAAGGCGATCAAGCTGCCCTATAGCGAGCAGGCGTTGCATGCCGAAGTCAAGTCGCCGGCCAATCCTGCCCTCCCGCCGCCTGCGCCACCGGCAGTGGTGGCAGCACCGCCGGTGGTAGCGGAAAAGCCGCCGACCAAGATGGTCGAGGAGAAAAAAGACAGCGGTACGGATGACGAGGAAAAAGTGGATTGGGGTTGGCCCACCCAAGGTAAGGTGGTGGGGGAGTTTAGCGAAAGTGGTAGTGCCAAGGGAGTGGAGATCGCCGGCAAGAACGGCCAGCCGGTGGTGGCGACCGCCGCCGGGAAGGTGGTATATAGCGGCAGCGGCCTGCGCGGCTATGGCAAGTTGATTATCATCAAACACAACAAGACCTATCTCAGTGCTTATGCGCACAACAGCCAGATTCTGGTCAAGGAAGGGCAAAACGTGAGCAAGGGCCAGAAAATCGCGGAAATGGGCGACAGCGATGCCGACCGCGTCAAACTGCATTTCGAGATCCGGCGTTTTGGCAAGCCGGTCGATCCGATGAAATATCTTTCCAGCGACGGGGCGGCATGAGCGACGAAAATTTATCCGAAGACGCCGAAGCGCCGGAAGAGGATCAGCTTTCCGCCGATGGACCAATTACGGCGGCACCTGAGCCGTTGCACGCCGATAGCGAATTTCAGGGCGATGCGACCCTGATTTACTTGCGCGAAATCGGCCAGAACGCCTTGCTCAAGGCCGACGAGGAAGTGGCCTTGGCGCGGCGGGTCAAGCAGGGCGATTTCGATGCTCGCCAGCGCATGATCGAATGCAATCTGCGTCTCGTGGTGAATATTGCCAAACACTACATCAATCGCGGGTTGGCCCTGCTCGACCTGATCGAGGAAGGCAACATGGGATTGATGCATGCGCTGGACAAGTTCGAGCCGGAGCGTGGCTATCGTTTTTCTACTTATGCCACTTGGTGGATACGCCAGAATATCGAGCGCGCCATCATGAACCAGTCGCGCACCATTCGCCTGCCGGTGCACATCGTCAAGGAACTGAATACCTGTCTGCGTGCCTGGCGTCATCTGGAAGCCCACAATGAGCATGAGCCGACCCCCGAGGACGTCGCTCACCTGCTCGACCGTCCGGTCGATGAAGTGCGTTACGTGCTGGGGTTGAACGAACGCATGGCGTCGCTCGATGCGCCGCTCGACATCGACCCGTCGCTATCCATCGGCGAGGCGATACCCGACGAACAGGGGTTGCTGCCGGAAAATCTCTTGCAGAATGCCGAAGTGGAAGCGCACGTCCACGAGTGGATGGGTGAATTGTCGGACAAACAGCGCTGGGTGATCGAGCGGCGCTTTGGCCTGAATGGGCTGGAAATCGAAACGCTGGAACAGTTGGCAACCGGTCTGGGTATCACCCGCGAAAGGGTACGCCAGATCCAGTTGGAAGCCTTGCAGGCTCTGCGCCGGCTCCTGAAACGCAAAGGCGTGTCGCGGGATTTCGTGCTGTAATCAAAAGGGGAAATTGGGGAGGCGGGAATCAGCCATCCTCCCGAATCGCCTATTTCTGAAAACAGGACCGAATGTTGCTTGGGAATTCCTGTTGGGAATTTATCAGGGCTGGCGGATAATGCCGCCACTTCAGGAGGGCACCGTGCTGCATTCATTCAAACAATTCATCAATTCGATCCTGACCCGCCTGCTCGCGGACATCGCCTGCGAGAGCCTTTCCTGCATGGTGTTGCCGGGAAAACATTCGCCGTTGCTGTCCAGACGTCGCGCTGAAATGATTATTTCCCGGGTGCGCCTGGTGGCGGCAATGTTTGCCGTCCTTACACCGCTGTGGATCATCATCGACGTGTGGGTGTTTGAAGCCAAGGTCGCGCTTATGCTGGGGGCCGGGCGTGTCGTTACCAGCATCGGTTTTGCGGCGTTGGCGGTGGCTTACAGCCATTCCCAGAAAATGTCTGATGCTTACCGGGCACTGGCTGTCATGTTCGGTATCCCTACGCTGTTTTTCGTTTATTCCCATCCCCTGTTGTCGCATTTTCAGTTGACCGGCGCGGCGGCGGCGATTGCCGCCGGGTATGCCTTCTTGCCGTTCGTGATGGTGGCGGGGTTAAGCGTGTTTCCCCTGACCGCGATGGAAGGGTTCCTCTACGCGTTGCCGGTATTGTGTGCCGAAGCGGGCGTGGCCCTGATGCAACTCGACCTGTTGAGCTGGAGTTCGCATCTGGGGGCTTTCTGGCTGTTGCTGTTGATTACCGCGACCGCCACCTTGTCCGGCATGAGCCAACTGGCTTTCATGGCCGCCTTGGTTGCGCAGGCGACCCACGATCCATTGACGCAGTGCTTCAGCCGGGCAAGCGGCGAGGAAATGCTCAATATCCAGTTTCGCATCGCCAATCGCAACGGATCGTCCCTTGCCGTGGTGTTTGTCGATCTCGACAACTTCAAGAAAGTTAACGACGGCTTTGGGCACGATGCCGGCGACAAGGTACTGATAGGCGCCACCGAGGCTATCCGGGATGCCTTGCGGGGCGGAGACGTGATGATTCGTTGGGGGGGCGAGGAATTTCTCGTGCTATTGCCCAATACCCATTGCCGGGAGGCCGCCACTCTGGTCGAGCGTTTACGCGCCAAGGGCTTGGGGACAAGGCCGGACGGCATTGAGCAGACGGCCAGCTTCGGGATCGCCACCAATCTTGCCGATTGCGCCAAGGACGGCCCGCATTTGGTGGAACTGGCGGATCAGCGCATGTATCGGGCCAAGGCGGAAGGCAAGGATCGTTACGTGGGGTGCGAGGATTTGCAGTAAACGTTCCGCTCAAGTCAGGGTGTAGATCGCTACGACTTCATTGCCTTCGTTCAAGTATTCAAGCTTGGCACACAGTGATTTGACCAGTGCAATCCCGCGCCCGGCGAATCCCATATTGGCGCCAAGGTCGCAATTGACCAGCTTCGAAAAGTCGAATCCAGGCCCGCTATCGTGAACGCGCAACACCAGGAAATCCTGTTCACCCTGATGCATTCGCTGCAATTCGACTATCACCGAAGCTTCCTGCAAGGCCGCCAGCCTTTCCTCGCGCAGGGACAGGAACCGGTCGAATCCGTCTTCCAGGCATTTCAGGCTCGAATCCAGCCCCAAAATCCCGTGATCCAGTGCGTTGTTATACAGTTCGGTAATAATCAGGAACAGTTCGCGGCACTGCTTTTGGTTTAGGCGGATTTGCCCCAGCCAGTTCATCAGGAGCGGAAGTACGTCCAGGGATTTCAACTCTGCGGCGCTCAGTTCGATATTGAGGCGCCACTGGCCGGGAGAGATGTGATAGTTGAATTCTTTCTCGACATGTTCTGGGGCGATGGTTTCACCCGAGTATTCGAGAGGGCACCGAACCCCTACCATGGATATGTCATCCTGGCCTGGCCGGTCACCGAGGAAGTTCTCCAGCGAGCGTTTCAGGTAATCGAAACGCTCGTCGTTTCCCTCGCTGGCGAGAGCATCGCGGACCCGCTGGTATCCGAAGCGCTCGCCGTCGGCATTTTCCGCTTCGACCACGCCATCGGAGGTCAGAATCAACTGGCCGTCGTCGTGCCAATAGTAGATTTCGGTTTTGCCGTCGAATGAGTCGTAATCGAGAATCCCCAACGGCGGATGGTTGGATTCCCACCTATTGAGGATTTCCCCATTCTCGCTTACAAAGTAGGCGGTGGGGGCTCCGCCGTTCCAGATGCGGATGGCGCGCTTGGAAAGATCAATGGAGACCAGGACTGCCGCCACGAAGCGCTCAGTGGGGAGCAGCAACTTGATCTTGCGGTTGAGTTCCTGGGCAATGCTGGAAATGGAAAAACCTTTTTCCGTCATGCCGTAGAACACCTCGATGACCGGCATGGCGTTGAGCGCTGCGGAAAGACCGTGCCCGGTGCCGTCGGCCAGAACGATGTGGAGAATTCCACCGGGAGTGGCGGCGGCGGCGATGATGTCGCCGCTGAAATTGCTGGTTGGTTTGAGATAGTGGCGGATCAGCGGATTGTTGATCTCCTCGTTGTAGATGATCCGTTCCAGCAAGTGTTTGGCGAGTTGCTCCTCGCGTTCGTTTTCTTCGCGGTAACGCGTCAGTTGCTCGGCATTTTCGGTGATTACCCGCTGCATTTCGGCGATACGCTGCATCGCCTTGATTTTGGCCTTGAGCAGGGTCAGGTTGACCGGTTTGGTGAGGTAATCGTCGCCGCCGGCTTCCAGTCCCTGTACCTGATCCTGATCCTGTGCCTTGGCGCTCAGGAAAATCACCGGAATCCATTTTTCTCCGGCCAACTTGCGGATCCGGGTGGTGGCTTCATAGCCGTCCATTACCGGCATCATCACGTCCATGAGGATGAGGTCGGGGCTTTCGCGGAGGAACATGTCCACGGCCTCCTGCCCGTTGCGGGCGGCAACCGCCAGATGGCCTTCCGCGGTAATCAGCTTGCTGATCAGGAGTAGGTTGAGTTCGGTATCATCGACAACCAGAACCTTGAGTTTTTTTGGCATGGAATAAACCACCCGTTTAGCCGGGCGGCATCGAGAGGTGGTGTCCCTGACCGCGGGCCTGATCCAGGCCTGCAGTGGCGGATAGGAGGCACCGATGTTCCGGCATTAGCGGATGGTGAACAACTTGTTGAAGTTGGCCACTTCCAGAACCTGTTGGACGATACCCTTGCAATTGAGCAGGGAAAGCTTGCGGTTCGATGAATTGGCCTTCTCACGCAACAACAGCAACATGCCCAGTGCCGAACTGTCGAGGTATTCGACCTTATCCATGTCGACCATGATTTCTCCGGTGGCACCAGCTTTCAGCGCGTCTTCGCTGGAATTACGAAATTCACGGTGGGCGTTGAAATCGAATCGCCCGCTCATGGCGATGGTAACGTCGTTGCCGTTATGGTGAACGGTGATTTGCATAGTCATGAATCATTTCCTCTCAAAAAAATATTAAACCCGGAAAGCACGTTGACCCAGGGTGGACAAATAGGTCATTACTTTGGAAGACATTTGCGGAATCGCTACGATTTCATCGACTCCGCCCATGGCGATCGCTTCCTTGGGCATCCCGAACACCACGCAACTCGCTTCATCCTGAGCGAAATTGTAAGCTCCTGCCTGTTTCATTTCCAGCATTCCCGCAGCGCCGTCCTTGCCCATGCCGGTCAGGATCACACCAATGGCATTTTTGCCGACGCAGTTGGCGGCGGAACGGAACAGCACATCCACCGACGGACGGTGACGATTCACCGGCGGGCCGCTGGAAAGTTCGCAGACGTAGTTCGCGCCGCTACGCTTGACCAGCAGATGGGAATGTCCCGGCGCGATGAAGGCGTGGCCGGGCAGAATCCGGTCGCCGTTTTCGGCTTCCTTGACGGTGATTTTACACAAGCTGTCGAGGCGATTGGCGAAAGACTTGGTAAAGGCTTCCGGCATGTGCTGGGTGATGGCTATGCCGGGGCAGTCGGGAGGAAGTTTGATGAGAAAATCCTTGATGGCTTCGGTGCCGCCGGTTGAGGCCCCGACGATGATGAGTTTTTCCGTCGAGGCGATCCGATTGGACAGCGAGGGCAGGACCGCGTCGGCGGAAAGACTTTTCTGGACGTCCAGGTTGGCTTTTTTGATATGCGCCCGTGCAGCAGCACGGATTTTCTCGGCGATTTCCGTGCTGTAATCCTGCAAGCCGCGGGCGATATCGAGCTTGGGCTTGGAAATGAAATCCACCGCCCCGAGTTCCAGGGCGCGCAGGGTGACATCCGACCCTCTTTCGGTCAGCGAGGAGATCATCACCACCGGCATGGGACGCAGGCGCATGAGTTTTTCGAGGAAGCCCAGGCCGTCCATCCGCGGCATTTCCACGTCGAGCGTGAGAACGTCCGGGTTGAGCTGCTTGATCAACTCGCGAGCCACCAGCGGGTCTGGTGCGGAGCCGACGACTTTCAAGTCGGGGTGGCTGTCGATGATTTCTTTCAGCACGCTGCGAATCAGCGCGGAATCATCGACTATGAGAACTTTGATGGCCATTAATTCAATTCCTTCGGGAGGAGCTAGGAGGCACGTGCGAGGGGGCAGGGTGCGGGATCGATTATTCGATGCTCTGGTGCTGGCCTGCTTGGTCCCTGTTACCCGGCTCCCAAATTAAAACAATTCCACGTCGCCTTCCACTTTGGAATAACCCAAGCGCGACTCGTATTCTTTCTCGCGTTCGATAATCGTGTTGTTGTGCACGCTACGCAGTTTTTTTACCAAGACCCGCCCCGTTTGTGGGAAAAAATATACCTTGCGCGGATAGATGTCGAGCAGATCCTTGGCGACCAGTTTGATGTTCTCGGTTTCCAGGAAATCTTGGGCGAATTCCGCATTGCGCGCCCCCACGTTGGTGACGGTGAATCCACGCAGCACATTGCCGCCGCCGAAGATTTTTGCCTCGAAGTTGGCGCGTCGCGCACCCAATTTGAGCAAATGGTTGATCAACATTTCCATCGCATAGGTGCCATAGCGGGCCGATGTGCTCAATGGATCGTCGGCGTGGTTATCGCTGTGCGGCAGCATGAAATGATTCATTCCGCCGATACCGGTGGCGCGGTCGCGCAGACAAACCGATACGCACGAGCCGAGGACCGTGACGATGATCATGTCGCGGGTGGTTGCGTAATACTCGCCGGGCAGAATCTTCGCCGCGTCCTTTTCGAAGTTGCGGTCGAAGTAGAGATTCGGTGCGAGAACCTCCTGATAGCCGTCGCTAGCCATGATAAGCCCTTGTCTTGGCTTCGGCAGTCAATTCGTAGACGGTTTTGCCGCGTGATTTGAAAAGATCGGCGGCATGATAGAAGCTTTCCGAGTGTCCCGCGAACAACAGCCCATCCGGGCGTAGCAGGGGCACAAATTTTTCCAGGATTTTGTATTGCGTCTGCTTGTCGAAATAGATCATGACATTACGGCAGAAGATTGCTTCGAAGGGGCCGCGCATGGGCCATTTTTCATCGAGCAAATTAATCTGGCGAAAGGTGATCATGTCTTGCAATTCGTGGCGGACTTTGGCGTGCCCTTCATGGCTGCCGGTGCCCTTGAGAAAGAAGCGTTTTGCCATGTCGCGCGGGAGTTTTTCCAGCCTGTCGAGGGGGTAAACGCCTGCCGCGGCTTTTCTCAGTACATTGGTGTCGATATCGGTAGCCAGGATGGTCACCGGTGGCGTGTAAGTGCCAAACAGGTCGATCATGGTCATCGCCATCGAATAGGACTCCTCTCCGGTGGAGGATGCGGAACACCACAAATTGATGTGCTGGCCCTTGCCCATGTAGCGTTTGATATGCTCGGCGAGCGCCGGAAAATGGTGCTCTTCTCGGAAAAAAGCGGTGAGGTTGGTGGTGAGGGCATTGGTGAAAGCCTCCGTCTCATCGCTGTCATCCCCGCGTTCCAGATTGTTCAGGTACTGTACGAAGGAGCTTGTTCCGGTGGCGCGCAAGCGTCGCGCCAAGCGGCTATAAACCATGTCCATCTTGACCGGACTGAGCGAAATACCGACCCGTTCATACAACATTTTCCTCACCCTTTCAAAATCCTGGGTGGTGAAAGCAAATTCGCGATCATTGCTCATTTTTATTTGGGGCGGGAAGCTAGTCGCCAGTCAAAGTGAAATTGCCGCATTCTTAGGCGTCGGCCGGGTGTGGAGTCAGTGCTATTGCCCGCGATATTGCCACATTTTGTGACCCTTTTTCGCGGACATGGGGCTTTTCCCGCGTTTTCAGGTGACTGACGGAGGCCGGGAGCGGGTGGCGCCGGATGCTCGCCTCCCGGCCTCAGTTGCGTTAAAACTCCTGCCATTCCTCGTCGTCTGTCGCTGCCGCCTTGGTCGGCTTGGCAGCCTTGGGCTTGGCCGGGGCCGGATGACGCGCAGCCGGCTTGGCATGAGCGATGGCCGTGGTTTTGGCGGCAGGGCGGGCCATGCCCATGCTGCTGGTGGCGAGTTTGAACACGCTCACCGAGGTGGACAGGTTCTGCGCCTGCTCTTCCAACGATTCGGCGGCGGCTGCTGCTTCTTCCACCAGCGCGGCATTCTGCTGGGTGACTTCATCCATTTGGGTGATGGCCTGGTTGACCTGTTCAATGCCCGAGCTTTGCTCCACCGACGCGGCGGAGATTTCCGCCATGATGTCGGTGACGCGCTTGATGCTGGTGACGATCTCTTCCATGGTCTGACCGGCTTCGCCGACCAGTTTGGTGCCGTTCTCCACCTTGTCCACCGAGTCGCCGATCAGGGTCTTGATCTCCTTGGCGGCAGCGGCGGAACGTTGGGCGAGGTTGCGCACTTCGGCGGCCACCACCGCGAAACCGCGCCCCTGTTCGCCGGCACGGGCGGCTTCGACGGCGGCATTCAGGGC
>JAGXQV010000051.1 GCA_018336195.1 Sulfuricella sp.
GGGGGGGGGGGTAGCCCTTGTCCGCCACTGTCCGCATCCGCCTTCCACGGCGTGGCCGGCGGAGTTGCGCAGCGCCGGCAGGATGTGCCGACGAAGGAAGCGCATCGCTCGCGGGTTACTCGAACGATGCGCTTGCTGGGTCTATTCGACGTTGAATACCCGCATCAGTCGGTTGCCTTTGGTCATTTCCGCATAGCTCTCGGCCAAACTCGCGCCCAAGCCATATCCCACAAAAATTTGCGCACCAATCAGCGGAGTCATAACTCCTTGTGCCTGTTTCACGATTCTGCCCCTCGCAAGTCCCTGAAGGTTGGAACAGGCGCGCCGAAGCGAGTTCATCCAACGTGTATTGCCGGGTCAAACCCCCTGTCAGTGCCCGCGCGTGACAGGAGACAGTGCCAGCAAGGGCCGGCACAGTGCTTCCAGGCGCTCATTGCCGCCAAGCAGCCGGTCGATGCCGCCAAATTGGTGTATTCCTCGCGACAAGGCATTTTTTACATCGCTGAACCCCAGGTAGGCCGGCGAGGCGAACAGTGCCGCGACCTGTTCGCCTTCATCCAGACCGATCACTGCCGCGCCTTGCTCCAGCAAATCGGCGATTTCATCCCGTCTTGCCAGCGCGCCGGCAACCAGCGCGACTTCTCCGGACAGCGGAGCGGCGCGGCGTATTTTGAGTTCGAAGCCGCCATAGTCGATTTCTGCCGCCAGCACTTCGCGGGGCGGCAGGGAGGTGTAGCGTTCCAGCGCTTGGGCGCGCCAGGCGATTTCCATGGCGTGGTGGGCGATTTCGGCGGCAGTATCGGCGTATTGGGCGTTGACTGCAGCGACGCTCAGCCCCCATTCGGGGTCGAACATCACCCGCGGTGCGGGGTCTGGCAGCCAAGCTGGCGTTGCGGGAGCATGGTCGGCGAGGTAGCGGGCATAGACTGATGCGAAACCTGTAGCGTCGCGCCCCAGCAGGGCGACGCGCTTGGCGAATACCGCGTGATGCGGGGTGGCCGGGCCTTGCTGGGAAATCTCCGCGAGGTCGGGGCGGCGCGCGTAGGCCAGTCCCAGCGGGTCGCCGGTCTGGCGCAGCAACAGCGGTGCACCGGCGGCTCGCGAGATATCGCGGCGCAGGGCGGCGAATTCATGAATCTCGGCGGGTGGCAGGGCGCGGCTTTCCGTCGGGATGTCCCAAGCGGCGTGGCTTTTCAGATAATCCTCGGCACGGCCCACCAGTTCGATCATGTTGCCGTAGGATTCCGCCGCGCTGTTGCCGAAGGCGAAGATGCCGTGGTGAAGCAGCACCATGCCGATGGTTTTGGCAGTCGCGTCGCGAGTGAAAACCTGGTGGCAGCATTTCGCCAGTTCGAAACCCGAATGACGGTAGGGGACGATCACCACGGCGTCGCCCAACGCGGCCCGCAGGTGATCCGCGCCATGCGGCGTATCGGCTACCGCCAGCACGGCGTCGGCATGGGTGTGTTCGACCCATTTGAAGGGCAGCACGGCATGGAGCAGGGTTTCGATGGAGGGACGGGGGGCGTGGGGGTGTTTCAGGGCTGCCCGGAAGGCGGCGATCATGGCGTCGTTGCCGAGCTCTTTCAGCTCTATCAGGCGCCGCACCGGGACGAGCCGCACTGGCGCGAAATCGGCGGTTTCGACCAGACCGAGGTCGCTGCCGCTGCCCTTGACGTAGAGGATTTCCTCGCCGTCTTCGACGACTTTTAGCGAGGTGTTGCCGCCGCCGTGCATGACCATGCTGTGGTCGCCGCCGAGCAGGCGCGAGGTGTAGACGCGCTGCGCGAGCTCGTCGGGAAGCTGGGTCAGGGTACGGAGATCAATGAGGTTTTTCATAGGATAGGGATTATAGCGTGCTAGGGGTAATCCCTATGGGGGCTTCCCAGCTTGCGTGATAGAGTTTGCCCAGAATAATCCAACCTGCCCGCCATCCATGATTCACCGCCGCTTTATTGCTATCGCCGCCGCTTTGCTGACGGCGTCCGGCATTCTTACCCTGGTTTTCAGCCTGGATCGCTTGGAGCAGGAAAACCGCTATCAGATGCGCCGTGCCGAGGCACTCAATCAACTCAGCCTGGTGCGGGCGCGTCTGGAAAGCTCGCTGAATTCACGATTGTTTCTGGGGCGAGGGTTGATCGCTTTCGTGATTCACGATCCGGAATTCACCCAAGAGGATTTCCAGCATTTCGCGGCAACGCTGCTCAGGCAGCAGCCCGGCGTTCGCAGTATCCAACTGGCGCGCGACAGCGTCGTCAGTCACATCTATCCCTTGGCGGGAAACCAAGTGCTCCTGGGAACCAGGCTGCTTGATCATCCCCTCCTGAAATCGGCTGCACAACGTGCCATCGATACCCGCATTACGGTGGTGGCGGGGCCGTTTGAGATGGTTGCGGTCGGCGGGGTGGCCATCGTCAGCCGTACCCCGATTTATCGCGACGACGGGCGCTACTGGGGATTGGCGTCGATTGTGATCGATCAGGAAACGTTCATCCGGGAAGCCGGACTCGACCAGAATAACCCCATCTATCAATTCGCCCTGCGCGGCAAGGATGGCAGCGGGGCGGAAGGCCCGGTTTTCTGGGGTGAGGAGCAAGTATTCGCGCCGGATTCGGTGTTTCTCGACGTCACCTTGCCCGGCGGTTCCTGGCAAGTCGCGGCCACCCGCAAGGATGGCTGGCAAACCCCGGGAGGGCGCTGGTTGCGCGAAGGCGGAATCTTGCTCGCCTTGGTGGCGGGGCTGCTGGTCTGGCTGTTCGCCAAGCCCTCGCGGCTGCGCGAGGAAATCGCCACCCGCCAATCGGTCGAGAAAAACCTGCGCGAACAGCGCGACCTTTACCAAGGGTTGCTGAAAGCCCAATCGGACATCGGCGAGGGGCTGTTCATCATCGACAATCGGCGCATCGTCTATTCCAACGAGGCGCTCCACCATATCACCGGCTACGATGACCAGGAATTGTGCAACATGTCCTCCTTCATCGAACTGACCCACCCCGATTACCGGGACAAGGTGATGGAGCGGCATTTGCGCCGCGTTGCCGGCGAGCAGTTCGAAAACCGCTACGAAATCGCCATCGTCACCAAGGGCGGGGAAAACCGCGAAGTGGAAATCGCCGTCGCCATGATTCCCGGCTCCAACGACCGCTCCGTGGTGGTTGTCATGCAGGATATCAGCGCACGCAAGAAAATCGAGAGCGCCCTCAAAGAGCAGGTGCATTTCGTCCAGACCCTTATCGACGCGATTCCCAACCCGGTGTTTTTCAAAGACACCACGGGGCGCTACCTGGGGTGCAACAAAGCTTTCGAGACCTCGCTGGGAAAACCCGCTGCCGAGATAATCGGCAAGTTGGTCTACGACCTGAGTCCGGGCGATCTGGCGGCCACTTACCACCAAAAAGATCTGGAGTTGCTGGGGCGGGGTGGACTCCAGGCTTATGAAGCCGAAGTCCTTTTCGATGATGATATCCGCCACGATATTTTGTTCTACAAGTCGGTATTCAGCGACGCCCAAGGCCAGACAGCCGGCCTGGTGGGGGTAATGCTGGATATCACCGCCCGCAAACTGGCCGAGGAAGAACTCCGCGTGGCGCGCGACGAATTGGAGATCCGGGTCATCGAACGTACCCGCGCGCTGGCCGAAAAGAACCTGGAATTGAACGCGGAAATTTCCGAGCGCCGTCGCTTGGAAAAGGAAATCATCCACGTCAGCGAAGAAGAGCAGAAACGTATCGGCCAAGAACTCCACGATGGTCTGGGCCAGCATCTCACCGGTATCGCCTTCCTGTGCAAGGTGCTGGAACAGAAGCTGGGGGCCAAAGCTCTCGATGAGAAAACCGATGCCGAGGAAATCGTCCAGTTGGTCAATCAGGCAGTGGCAAAAACCCGGTTGCTGGCACGCGGCCTGTTCCCCGTCGAACTGGAGGCCAACGGCCTGATGGCCGCGCTCGAACAACTGGCTGCCAACACCCAGCGCCTATATGGCGTGGAATGCGTATTCCGCTGCGACGAGCCGGTGCTGGTGCACGACAACGTGGTGGCGATCAATCTATACCGCATTGCCCAGGAGGCGGTAAACAACGCGGTCAAGCACAGTCGCGCCGGGCAAATCTTCATCGAACTCGCCAATGTCGGCGCCCAGCCGCTGTTGACCATCGCCGACAACGGCATCGGGCTGGATAGCGACGGGACAAAAAATGACAACGGGATGGGTATGCACATCATGCACTATCGTGCGAAAATGATCGGTGCCGCGCTGGAGATACGCAAAAATGCATCTCAAGGCACGACACTTTCAGTATTGGGCCAATAATGGAATCTGCCGGAAAATACCAAATCCTCATCGTTGACGATCATCCCATCGTGCGTCAGGGCATTGCCCAACTCATCAACCAGGAGAACGACCTGCTGGTGTGCTGCGAAGCAGGCGACGCCGACGAAGCCATGGAAAAGTTCCGTACTTGCAAACACGATGTCGCTATCGTGGATATCTCCCTGACCGGCGTTTCCGGCATCGAGCTTCTGCAAATGCTGCGCCAGCGGGGTTACGAAGTTCCCGTACTGGTGATGTCCATGCACGACGAGTCGTTGTATGCCGAGCGCGCCCTGCGAGCCGGTGCGCGCGGCTACATCATGAAGCAGGAAGCCACCGAAAAAATCCTTACCGCCTTGCGCCAGATTTTGAAAGGGGATATCTACGTCAGCGACAAGATGCGTTCGCGCATGTTGCAGCGTCTGATCGACAATCGTCCCGAAGAAAATGCCTCGCCGGTCGCCACCCTGAGCAACCGCGAACTGGAAATTCTGCGCATGATCGGCCAAGGCTTCGGCACCGGGGAAATCGCCCGCGAACTCAAGCGTAGCGTCAAGACCATCGAAGCCCACCGCGCCAACATCAAGGACAAGCTGGCTCTCAAGACCGCCGCCGAACTGGTGCGGTTCGCCGTCCAATGGGTAGAAAACGAAACCTGATCGCCTGTCTGCTAGGGGAACCCCTTACCAGGCCATCTATTCCCCTAGTGAATTTCCATCTGCCCACTCAGAACCTTAACCGCTCCCCCCTGATTCCGGGGAGTCATTGACGGGAGTATCGTTGCTCCCAAGTCATCATCTGTGGTTGGGTACTAGTGTAAGCAGATACGGACATCAGGTTTTTCACTCCTCCAATGGTGAAAACTTCGGGGCACCTTTTCGGTGCCCCATTTTTTTCTAAGCGCTTGGGAGTTCGAAATGAGCAATCTCGACAACGTGTTCAATCTTCTTGTCGATCCGGAAAGCGGCAACATCTACCACGTCAGTTCCCTTGCCCAGACGTGTTTCGGGTTTTCTCCCGAACAACTGCGCGGCATGAATTTTTCCGGGATTTTCCACCAGCCGCTCAAGGAAATCATCTCCGACGTCCATCATGCCGGTTACCTCAAGGAAGTCACCCTGCAAATGCACGAATCCATTTCGCCGTCGGCTACCAAGGCTTACGCGAGCCTGATGAAAATCGATAATCGTGCCATGCTGTTCGTGTGCGTCTACGGCGCGCAACCTCTGCGGGCCTGCGGCGAATCCGCTGCCTGATTCGCTCCCCGGAGCTTTGTGCGCTTCCCCAGGAAGACTACCCGTCGGGGCAGCGAAATTGCCCTTCTTAAATTAGCCCCGAAAAAAAACGCCGCTATCCATCTCGGGTAGCGGCGTTTCACTTGAAAACCGCCGATATCAGGCCATCAACTGGCGCAGCACGTAGGGCAGAATCCCGCCGTGGCGGAAGTAATCGACTTCCGCCGGGGTGTCGATGCGCACCGTGACCGTCACTTCCTGGGTCGAGCCGTCGGCGCGGTGGATCACCAGGGTGCCGTCCTGTTGTGGTTTGACTTCGCCGTCGAGACCCAGCAGGTCGAAGCTCTCGTTGCCGCTGATCCCCAGGCTTTGCGCGCTGTCGCCACCCTTGAACTGGCAGGGGACGATGCCCATCCCGACCAGGTTGGAGCGGTGGATGCGCTCGAAGCTCTTGGCGATGACGAATTTGACGCCCAGCAATTGCGTGCCCTTGGCCGCCCAGTCGCGCGACGAGCCGGTGCCGTATTCCTCGCCGGCGAAAATGGCGAGCGGCACGTTGTCGAGCTGGTATTGCATGGCGGCGTCGTAGATAAACATCTGTTCGCCGTCGGGCTGGTGCAGGGTGATGCCGCCTTCCGAGCCGGGAATCATCAGGTTCTTGATGCGCACGTTGGCGAAAGTGCCGCGCATCATCACTTCGTGGTTGCCGCGCCGCGAGCCGTAGCTGTTGAAATCCGTCACCGCCACGCCGTTGGCCTGAAGGTACTTGCCCGCCGGGGAACTCGGTTTGATCGAGCCTGCCGGGCTGATGTGGTCGGTGGTCACGGAATCGCCGAAAACCGCCATGGCGCGCGCGCCGCGGATGCTGCCGACCGCGCCGGGAGTCATCGAGAAGCCCTTGAAGAACGGCGGCTCCTGGATATAAGTAGAACCGATGTCCCACTGGTAATTGGCGCCGGACGAGCTGGAGACGGCATCCCACAGCGGGTTGTCCTTGGTGAAGTCGGCGTACAGTTCGCGGTAGGTGGCGGGATCGGTGGCGTAGCGCATGACTTCCGCGACTTCCCCCTGAGTGGGCCAGATGTCCTTGAGGAACACCGGTTTGCCATCGCTGCCGTTACCCAGCGGCTCACTCGCCATATCGACGTTGATGCGCCCGGCGATGGCGAAGGCCACCACCAGCGGTGGCGACATCAGGAAATTGGCCTTGATGTTCTGGTGCACGCGGGCTTCGAAATTGCGGTTGCCGGACAGCACCGACGCGGCGATCACGTCGTTGGATACCACCGCTTCCTCGATATGGGGGTCGAGCGGGCCGGAGTTGCCGATGCAGGTGGTGCAGCCATAGGCCACCACGCGAAAGCCCAGTTGGTCGAGGGCATCCTGCAAGCCGGCGTTCTTCAGGTACGAGGTCACCACCCGCGAGCCGGGAGCCAGCGAGGTCTTGATGCTCGGATCGACCTGCAAGCCTTTGGCGACCGCCTTCTTGGCGAGCAGGCCGGCAGCGAGCAGTACGCCGGGGTTGGAGGTGTTGGTGCAGGAGGTGATGGCGGCGATCAGTACGTCGCCGTGGCCGATGTCCCTGGCGGCATTCTGGATCGGGAAGCGCTTGGGCAGGTCGGCGGCGGGCTTGGCGTAGCCGGCTTCCGCGAGGGGTTTGGCGAACAGCTCGTTGAAGGTGGTTTTCAGCTTGTCCAGCTCGATGCGGTCTTGCGGGCGCTTGGGCCCGGCGACGCTGGGCACGATGCTGGCCAGATCGAGTTCCAGCACGGTGGTGTAATCGACTTCGCCCGTTTTCGGGATGCCGAACAGGCCTTGGGCCTGGAAGTAGGTGCGGAAAGCCGAGACTTCCTCGTCGCTGCGCCCGGTGGCCTTGAGGTAATCGACGGTGGTTTCATCAACTGGGAAGAAGCCCATGGTGGCACCGTATTCCGGGGCCATGTTGGCGATGGTGGCGCGATTGGGCAGGCTCAATGCCGCCGTGCCTGCGCCGAAGAATTCGACGAACTTGCCGACCACCTTGGCTTTACGCAGCATTTCGGTAATGGTCAGCACCAGGTCGGTGGCGGTGACACCTTCGCGCAAGCTGCCGGTGAGGTTCACGCCGACCACGTCGGGGGTGAGGAAGTACACGGGCTGGCCGAGCATCCCGGCTTCCGCCTCAATGCCGCCGACGCCCCAGCCGACCACGCCGATGCCGTTAATCATGGTGGTGTGCGAGTCGGTGCCGACCAGCGTGTCCGGGTAATACACGCCTTCTTTGGCGATCACGCCGCGCGCCAGGTATTCGAGATTGACCTGATGAACGATGCCGATGCCGGGCGGGACGACCTTGAAGGTGTCAAATGCCTGCATCCCCCACTTCATGAACTGATAGCGCTCGCCGTTGCGCTGGAATTCGATTTCCATGTTGCGCTGGAGGGCATCGACGCTGTTCGCCACGTCCACCTGCACCGAGTGATCGACCACCAGATTGACCGGCACCAGCGGCTCGATGCGCTTGGCGTCCTTGCCCAGTTGCGCGGCGGCATCGCGCATCGCGGCGAGGTCGGCCAGGAGCGGCACGCCGGTAAAATCCTGCAAGACGATACGCGCCACCACGAAAGGAATTTCGTTGGTACGCTCGCCGCCCGGCGTCCAGTTGGCGAGTTCGCGGACGTGGTCTTCGGTGATTTTCACGCCGTCGAGATTGCGCAGGACGGACTCCAGAACGATGCGGATCGACACCGGCAGGCGGGAAATCTTGCCGACCCCGGCTTTTTCGAGTTGCGGCAGGGAATAGAACTGGGCGGTCTTGCCGGCAACCGGCTGGAATTCCTGCAAGGCGCTAAAAGCATTGTGCTGTGTGGTCATATCAGGCTCGCAATAAAAAATTAACGGTTCACTACTGTCCAACTCCGCGCCGCTCGGGACGAAAAAAAAGCGCAGAGGCATAATTCCCCTACGCTTCTCATTTGGCCTTGAATAGGCTCTCTAGTGGTGTTTTCCCAACCCTGTCTTGGCGGGATGGAAGATGGCGTAATTATGACATCTTTCTCCGCTGCTTTTCCAGAGGAAATTTGTCAGAAAATGGCGGCGATTTCCACCCGGTTCTTGCCGTTGCGCTTGGCCGTGTACATGGCCTCGTCGGCGCGCGCCAGGGTTGCCGAGGGCGGTTCTTCCTCGACCCGCTGGGCCACGCCGGCACTGAAGGTGACCACCTGCTTGTCGGTGCTGGCGAGGAAGATTTTGCGGGTCAGCAGGCGCTGCAATTTCTCCATCTCCTCCTTGACCTGGGCATCGTCGTAACCGGCGAACACGATCACGAATTCCTCGCCGCCTATCCGCGCCGGCACGCCTTTGCTGCCGACGCTTTCACGAATGGCATCGGAGAGGAACTTAAGGGTGTCATCGCCGGCCTGCTGGCCCTGATGGCTCATGATGCGGTTGAAATCGTCCACGTCGAGCAGGGCCAGGGTGACTCTTTCCCAGCCTTCGCCAAACATCTTCTCCAATTGCTCGTCCATGCCGTGGCGGTTGAGCAGCCCGGTCAGGTAATCCTGCTTGGCTTTTTCACCGACAATCTGTAGTTCGTCTTCCAGCGCGCGTATCCGTTCATCGGCGCTTTGCACGGAAATCTTGGCGTTTTCCAGGCGGGTGTGGTTTTCCTTCATCTTGTCGTGGACCGCCGAGGTGCGTGACAGCAGGGATTGGCTGGCAGCCAGCAGCGCGGCCTGATCCTTGGCTTCCTCGATAGCTCTTTTTCCTGCTTCCACTTCGCGGATGAAGGCGCCGGCATCGTTGCCTGTTTGTCCTACCTGATCGAGATAGTTGTCGGCGAGGTTTTTTGCGAAAGACTTTGCCTCGCCCAGCTCGCTCTGGATTTGCTGGGGCGACGCCAGTTTAGCCAGGGCACGCTTGGCGCTGAACATCTTTTCCATGTCACGGGGGCGTTCCAGCAGATCCTTGACGATTTCGATCTGGCCGCTCAGCACCGGACTTTCGGGAAACAGTCCTTCGAGATTCTTGGCGAAGCTTTCCATCACGTACAGTACGCCGTTGAATGAACGCACCTCCGCGCAGACCTTGCACTTGTCCGGTGCCTCGCAGGCTGCCAGGGGCGGCGCGGCGACCTCGGTATGCATGATTTTCAGGATCAGGCCTTCGATCACTCGCCAGTCGCGCTGCGCCAGCGCCACGTCGATGGCTTCCTTCCATTCGTCGAGATGCGGCGAAGCATCGCCGCGGATCTGGTTCTGCAAACGCAGCAACGGCTGGAAATGGGGGTCGTCGGAAGAGGCGGTTCCGGAAATACGTTCGTAGTATTTCTTGTAATTTTCCGGGGTGGGCGGAACGCTTTCCTTCGCCATCTCGATCAGGGCTTCCCTGGCGAGGATTGCGGTTCCTTTCGGCGCTTGTTGCGAGGGGGCGTTTCCCATGGCTATTCCTTGGTGCCGGTGCGGATAAACGAAGGATTATTCATCAAAAGCTCGCCAAAGGGAATGGGGCGTTTCCCCTATATTGCCTCGGGAAGCAGTAACGACGCGCACCATGAAAAAAGGGCGCGGAAGGTTGCCCCTCCGCGCCCTTGCTCTCAGGGGCTAATTACGCCGCTACGTAGCTCTTTTCCAGCAGCTTGGCCTGCGCCGCCGCCAAACGGGCGATCGGCACACGCGGCCCGGAGCAGGATACGTAGGTCAGGCCGACGTGATGGCAGAACGCGATCGACGCCGGATGGCCGCCGTGTTCCCCGCAGATACCTACCTTCAGGTCGGGGCGGGTCTGGCGACCCAGGCTGACGGCGATCTTCATCAATTCGCCGACACCCTTGATGTCCAGCACTTCGAACGGATTGTCCTGCAAAATTCCGGTTTCCATGTAATCCGGCAGGAACTTGTTCTCGGCATCTTCGCGGGAGAATGAGAAGGTCGCCTGAGTCAGATCGTTGGTGCCGAACGAGAAGAACTCGGCGGTTTCGGCCAGGCGCGCGGCTCGCACGCAGGCGCGCACCACTTCAATCATGCTGCCGAACTTGAAGTTGAGCTTGATTCGGAATTTGCCTTCCACTTCCTCGTGGATTTGCTCGACGTAGCTGTGGATGTGCTTGAGTTCTTCCACTGTCGCCAGCTGCGGCACCATGATCTCGGGCAGGACGGCGATGCCGGCCTGGGCACACTCGGCGGCGGCTTCCAGAATGGCACGGATCTGCATGACGTAGATTTCCGGATAGGTTATCCCCAGACGCACGCCGCGATGACCGAGCATCGGGTTGACTTCGGACAGTGCACGGACCTTGTGCAGGACTCTTTCCTTCTTGTGGATGATGTCCTCTTCCAGGTGGGAATCCTTGAATTCGCCCAGGCCGATCATCAGCTTGTCGAGGCCGCTGGAATACTGCTGATAGAGCTTGGGATTGAGCAATTTCAGGGTATCCGGCAGCTCTTCCAGCCCCTTGATGGTGTCGCGCAAGTGGTGGAGGTGGGAAATTTCCACTTCCAGTTGCGCCGCAGTCGGCAGGAATTCGTGCAGCGGCGGATCGAGCAGGCGCACCGTCACCGGCAGGCCGGCCATCGCCTTGAAAATCCCCTTGAAATCGTCGCGCTGGATCGGGAACAGGCGGTCGAGCGCGGCTTGGCGCTCTTCCGGGGTGTCCGCCAGGATCATATCCTGCACGATGGGCAAGCGGTCGGTGGCATTGAACATGCGCTCGGTACGGCACAGACCGATCCCCATGGCGCCGAAGTTGCGGGCGCGCTGAGCGTCCTTGGGAGCGTCGGCGTTGGCCATCACTTTCAGGCGCGAAACATCGTCGGCCCATGACAGCAAGATGGTCAGATCTTCGGAGAATTCCGGTTCCACCGTCGGTACCGTCCCGGCATAAACGTTGCCGGTGCTGCCGTCGATGGTGATGATGTCGCCCTCATGCAGGGTCACGCTGCCGACGATGGCGCGACGTGCAAAGACGTCAACGTGGATCTGCTCGCAGCCGGAGACGCATGGCTTGCCCATGCCGCGCGCCACTACGGCGGCGTGCGAGGTCTTGCCGCCGCGCGAAGTGAGAATGCCCTGCGCGGCGAAGAAGCCGTGGATGTCCTCGGGCTTGGTTTCCTCGCGCACCAAAATGATCTTCTCGCCGGCACGACCGCGCGTCTCGGCGCTATCGGCATCGAAAACGATCAGCCCGGAAGCCGCGCCCGGCGAAGCTGGCAGGCCTTTGGCCAGCGCTGCGCCCTTGAAGTCCGGCGACAACTGCGGCACCAGCATTTGTTCCAGCATCGCCGGCTGGATGCGCAGCAGAGCCTGATCCTTGGTAATCAGCCCTTCGTTGAACATTTCCACCGAAGTGCGCACCGAAGCGTGTGCGTTCATCTTGCCGTTGCGGGTTTGCAAGCAGTAGAGATGGCCCTTCTCGATGGTGAATTCGAAATCCTGAACTTCGTGGTAATGCTTTTCCAGACGGTCGTGCAGTTCCAGCAACTGGCGGTAGATTTCCGGCATTTCCTCGGCCATCTCGGCGATTGCCTTGGGGGTGCGGATGCCGGCCACCACGTCTTCGCCCTGGGCGTTGGTGAGGTATTCGCCGTAGATCTGGTTTTCGCCGGTGCCAGGGTTGCGGGTGAAGCCCACGCCGGTGCCGGAATCGTTACCCATATTGCCGAACACCATGGTGCAGACGTTGACCGCCGTGCCGTTGGCCATTTCCTTGGTGATCTTGAATTCGCGGCGGTAATCGACCGCGCGCTTGCCGCCCCAGGAGCGGAACACCGCGCCGGTGGCGATTTCCAATTGTTCGTATACGTCTTGCGGGAACGGCTTGCCGGTGTGTTTTTGTACGACGTAGAGGAATTCGGCGGACAGCTCCTTGAGATTGTCGGCGGTCAGGTCAACGTCCTGCTTGACGCCGGCGGCCGCCTTCATGGCGTTCATTTTCTCGTCGAAGGCTTCATCGGGTACGCCCAGGGCAATCTTGCCGTAGAGCTGGATGAAGCGGCGATAAGCGTCGTAGCCGAAGCGCGGGTTGTCGGTGAGCTTGATCAGCCCTTTCAGGGTGGTTTCGTTGAGCCCCAGGTTGAGGATGGTATCCATCATGCCCGGCATCGACATCGAGGATCCGGAACGTACCGATACCAACAACGGATTTTCGGCGCCGCCGAATTGCTTGCCGGTGGTCTTTTCCAGCGCGGTCATGTGCGCTTTGATTTCATCGAAAGCGCCATCAGGCAACTTGTTCTGTTCCAGGAAAGCGATGCACGCCTCGGTGGTCACGGTAAAGCCGGGTGGGACGTTCAAGCCGATCTGCGTCATCTCGCACAGGTTTGCCCCTTTTCCTCCCAGCAGCATCTTGTTTTTGCCATCACCTTCAGTGAATGCATAAACGTATTTCTTGACGCCTTTTTTAGTACTCATACCTTACTCTCCTGGTGTTGTGTTATACACATCATGTATAAGACCTGCCATTTGGCAGATATCTTTTGTGATTGTAATGTCGCCTGAGTCAAATCACAACTTGAAACCTTCCGACCTCAAATTATTATGGATTTGCATGACAGTAATACAAGCAGATCTTGCTTGCGCAAGATAAAAAACCCCACGGTTCTACAGCAATGGATTCAGGCCGCGCCGACGGAAATACTTGTGGCATAGCCCGCGCGCTTGAGAATCTCCCCTAATCGACCTTCCCAACGCAGGCAGCAGCTTGCGGAGCCGTACTTTCAGGCGGTGGTGCTGATTACACTGCCTACTGTCTGGCCTTGGTTGTTGACGGTCGGTTGCGAATTAGCGGTCTTTGCCTGCTCAGCCTGCTTGAATCTCTCCGCCTGATTGGCCTGTTCGGTTTGCCGGCTTTTCGCGGCCTGTTCGCTCGGTTTTACCGTGTCGGTCTGTGGTTGCGGTGGGCGTGGTGGGGATGGGGCGCTTGAGTTTACGGAATTGACAGCCATTTTTATCTCCTTCGAACAAAGGATTTCTGCTGAGAAAGGTCTACGAAGCGAACCCCTTGAATATAGTCCAATTTAAAAATGTGTCGCAGAATTTTTTCGAAGCGCGGCGCAGCCAGCATAGCGTCAGTGGAACAGTTGGCGGGGCGATTGGGGTAATGGCCGCAATTTGGGTGCGGTAGAAATAAAAAAGGGCTAGCAATTGCGCTAGCCCTTTGAATTATGGTGCTGATGAGACGAATCGAACGTCCGACCTACTGATTACGAATCAGTTGCTCTACCAACTGAGCTACATCAGCTTACTATTGGTTGCTTCTCGGCAAAAAGGCTTGCCGGTGAATAATCCTGCAAGCCTTTGTTTTATTGGTGGCCAAGGGCGGAATCGAACCACCGACACAAGGATTTTCAGTCCTCTGCTCTACCGACTGAGCTACTTGGCCATTATCCATCTTGGGGCTGTATTGATGCGGCCCGGCAAAAAACGGAAGCGCGCATTAGACCCTGAATTTGCCTGGAAGTCAACCGTCATCCTGTTTTTGAGGGGCAGGATAGGAGGATGCCTTGATGTTGGGGTAGCGGCAATGTTCGACGAGTTCTTCGATCTCCTTTCCGGGAGCGGGGGTCAGGAGGCTGACCACGAAGATGGTGAGGATGCCGGCGGGGACGCCGAAAACACCGGCGGCGATGTCCTTGATGCCGAACCAGGGCGCCAGGCCGTAGAACTTAACCCCGATCAGGTAAAAGAGGCATACGCCCAGACCCACCAGCATACCGGCAATGGCGCCGTACTGGTTGGCGCGCCGCCAGAAGACGCCCAGCACCAGCGCCGGGAAGAATGCCGAGGCGGCGATGGAGAAGGCCCAGGCGACCATGAACAGAATGTGGTCGGGCTTGCGCGAGGCGACGTAGGCGGCCACCACGGCGACCAGCAGGAGCAGGATTTTGGAAATATACACGCGGCGCCGGGTCGAGGCGGCATTGTCGATCATCTTGAAATACACGTCGTGGGACAGGGCGTTGGCGATGGTCAGCAATAGCCCATCGGCGGTGGATAGCGCGGCGGCCAAGCCGCCCGCCGCCACCAGGCCGGATACGACGTAGGGCAGGCCGGCGATTTCCGGGGTGGCGAGGACGATTACGTCGGGATTGAGGGTGAGTTCGGCGAGTTGCAGGATGCCGTCGTGGTTCACGTCATCGATGCTCACCAGGCCGACCTTGCCCCATGCGGCGACCCAACTGGGGAGATCGGCGATGCTGGAACCGATGAGGTTGGAATAAACCTCGAACTTGGCGAGGACCGCCAGCGCCGGGGCGGTGAAATACAGGAGAAAGATGAAGAACAGCGACCAGAATACCGATTCGCGGGCTTCCTTGACGCTGGGTGTGGTGTAGTAGCGGATCAGGATGTGCGGCAGCGCGGCGGTGCCGACCATCAGGCAGAAGGTCAGGGCGAGGAAGTTGAGACGTGCCTCGTCCGAGGCGTTCTTGTCCGCGCCGGCAAACGGGTGGCTGTGGGGGGTGGGTTCCTTGGCGCTGTTTTTGGCGGCTTCCAGTTCGCGAGTGAGTTGCTCGGCTTCCTGAGCGCTATTCGGCGGGAGATTTTTCAGGCGGGTCTCGATTCCTTCGGCACGTTTTTTGAACAAGTCGCGCGCTTCGGTTTGATGGGGGTCGCTGAAAATCACCTGTTCCCGCTCGCTGAGCTTTTGCAGCACCTGCCCGTACATCACCTGCGGCACCGGCACGTCGGTGATACGTTGCGACAGCATGATGACCGGTACCATGTAGGCGATGATAAGTATGATGTATTGCGCGACCTGGGTCCAGGTGACGGCGCGCATTCCGCCGAGGAACGAGCACACCAGGATCCCGGCCAGTCCGACGAATACCCCGGTGCCGAATTCCAGTCCGAGGATGCGGCTGGTAATCAGGCCTACCCCATAAATCTGCGCAACCACGTAAATGAAGGAAGCCAGGATCACCGCCAGCGCGCCCAGCGAGCGCGCCAGGTTGCCGCCGTAGCGCGCGCCGAGGAAATCGGGGACGGTGAATTGGCCGAACTTGCGCAGGTAGGGGGCGAGCAGCAGGGCCACCAGCACGTAGCCGCCGGTCCAGCCCATCACGAAGGCCAGCCCGTCGTAGCCGGAAAGATAAAGCGTGCCGGCCATGCCGATGAAGGAGGCGGCGCTCATCCAGTCCGAGCCGGTCGCCATGCCGTTGAAGATCGCCGGGACGCGGCGGCCCGCCACGTAGTATTCGACGATGTCGGCGGTGCGGGTAAGGATGCCGATACCGGCGTAGAGGCCGACGGTAGCCGCGATGAAGATGTAGCCGATGGTTTCGTTGGGCACGCCCATCTGTTCGGCAATCGCCAGCAGGGCCACGAAGGAGATGAAGCTGCCGGTGTAAAACCCGTAATAACGGGTCAGGGCGCGGGAGAAGGTTTTGTCGCCGGGGGCGCGTTTGCCGATCATTTTTGTTCTTCCTGAACATCGTATTCGATATCCAGGCGGTTCATGGCGCGGACGTAATACCACACGATCGCCACGTAGACGATCATCGCCCCCTGTGCCCCGAAATAAAAACCCAGCGGGAAGCCGAGAAATTCGTAGTCATTGAGTTCCTGTGCGTAATAAGAAAGCACGAAGGTGACGGCGAACCATATCACCAGCAGGAATTCGGTGAGACGCAGGTTGCGGCGCCAGTACTCGCGGTGCCGCGCGGTGAGCGGGCCGGATAGTTTGGGAAGGGGATTCGGCATGGTGTATGGCTTAGTTCGCCCAGTTGACCCAGCGCTGGGCTTTTTCCAGTTCGAGCATTCCTTTGAAGTCGTGGATACCCTGGCCGCGCAACTTGGCGCTGGCCACCTGGAAAAGCTGGGCGGTGGCCAGCGAATCCGCCAGGGCGCTGTGGCGGGCGAAATTCTGGATACCGAAATAGCCGATCCAGTCGTCCAGCGCCCGGTAGCTCTTGGCTTTGGCGGGATACAGCGCCGGTACGGCGTAGGCTAAATCCAGCCAAGTGTGCTTGAATTCCAGCCCCAGGTATTCGCGCAAGGCCCGCACGATCATGGTCTGGTCGAAAGTCACGTGGTAGGCGACGATCGGCGCTTTACCGAGGAATTCCAGAAACGCCAGCATCGCCTCGACCGGCGGCACGCCTTCGCGCTGGGCGGTGCCGCTGATGCCGTGGATGAGAATATTGTCCTTGCCGCTGGCGCGCTGCTGCTGAAGGATGATTTCGAAACTGTCGTCGAGATCGATCTTGCCGTTCGTCACCGCCACCGCGCCGATGGCGATCAGCCGGTCCTTGTCGAGGATCAGGCCGGTGGTTTCCACGTCGGCTACCACGAAGCGTGTTGCGCCCAGCATGGCGTGGGCGCAATCGTTGGGCAGCGCCTGCCAGGCGGCGAGGCGGCGTGCCGCCGCTTCTTCCAGCGTGACTTTTTTGCCGAACAGGCGGGAGAAGAGGCTCATAGCTTGTAATCCATGGCTAAACGGGTTTGCAGTTTGCGCGCCTG
This sequence comes from Sulfuricella sp., assembly GCA_018336195.1. Taxonomy (GTDB): domain Bacteria; phylum Pseudomonadota; class Gammaproteobacteria; order Burkholderiales; family Sulfuricellaceae; genus JAGXQV01. Next base: position 16,978 of record JAGXQV010000051.1, read on the forward strand.
CCGGAAGGCTTCCTTGAGAATGCGCCGGTCGAGGTCGTTGAGTCGGTCCGGGTCGAGCAGGTTATCCATCGTCTTGCCCGCGGTGCTTTCCTCATGCTGGCAGCGCAGGCGCAGCAACTGGATGAAGTGCAACGCTTCCACCCATGCCTCGATTTCGCCGGCAGCGATGTTTAGGCCGGCGGCGGCCTGCCGCAGGCGCTGTACCGTGCTGGTGGAGGTCGCGCCGGCAGCGAAGGCATATATCCGCGCGGCATCGACGAAGGGCGTTATCCCGTTGAGTTTGAGGTTGAGCTGGTTGCCTTCGCCTACCACGAAATCGCGGACCAGGCCCAGCGGCGGGCGGTTGCGCAGGGCGCTGGCAGCCATCTGGTGGAGGAAGCGCGGGGTGGCCGCAACTTTTTCGGTCAGCCAGTTGCGCAGCCCTGTTGCCAGCGAAGCATTACCGTATAGCGGGCGGAAGTCGAAAAAGATCGTCGCGTTGAGCAAGGAATCCGGATCGCCGTGATCGATCCACTCGGCAAAGCGCGCCTGCCATTCCTCCTGCGACAGGCACCAGTGCGGGTTGCTCGCCATCACGTCGCCCTTGCATAGCGGAAAGCCGCAGGCGTCGAGAGCTTCATTGATGCGCCGTGCCACCGGCAGCAGGCGTGTGCGCGCCTGATCGGCGGTCATGCCCGCCGGCGTCACGAAAATCAGCCCATTGTCCTGATCGGTGTTGAGGGTCTGTTCGAAACGACCTTCCGAGCCCAGTGCCAGCCAGCACAGCCCGCCTTGCCACAGCGGATCGTCTTCGGTGCCGGCCGCGGTGCGTTCCAGTTCGATGATGCGCTCGGTGAGCAAATCGTTGAGGGTCGAGATGAACTGGGTGAGTTGCTCCGCCGCCACCCCTTGGGCCAGCATGTTATGGGCGAGTTGGCGAATATCGCCGGCGGCCTGTTTGAGGGTGTCGAGGTTGGCCGCGCTGCGGATCGCCGCGCTGATCTGGCGCAACCCCACCCGTTGCAAGGAAAACAGGTCTTTTTCGGAAACCACCCCGACCAACTTGTCGTCGTCGGTGACCAAGATGTGGCGGAAACCGTGGCGGGTCATCACCAGCGCCGCTTCATACGCCGGGGCGGATGGCGGCAGGGAGGTGAGGGTGGTGCTCATGATGTCGATGATCGGTACATCGAGGTCGATCTTGGGCAGCGCCACCCGTTTCAGCACGTCGTGCAAGGTAAAAATGCCGACCGGACGGCCCGCCTCGGTGGCGACCATCGAGCCGATGCCCAGCTTGTGCATGGCGATCAGCACTTCGCGCACCGGCGTATCCGGCTGGCAGGTCACCGGCGAGCGCCGCACGATACTCGACAGCGGGCTGCTCATCGACTGCTGGCCGCTGCTGGAATGTGCATACTGGGCCTGGATCGCCTGTTTCGACTGCTCCAGCAGGCTGGCGATGCGGCGCGTGCAAAAGTCCTGGAAGGCCGGGCTGAGGTGGATCAGTTCGAGAAAATCCGCCGCCGGCAATTCATAAAGAAACGTATCGACCCCCGCCCGGTAGGTACTGGTCACGCCGCGCTTGGAAAGCAGTGCACCGAGCGGGAAACACTCACCTTCGTGAAGCTCCAGCCACGCGCATTCGTGCTGCGCCTGCGCCACGCCCTGCTCGCCCAGCACCACGCCCTGTCGAATCACGGAAAAACGCGCCACCGGCCCCTGCTCCGGCGACAGGATCACCTCGCCTTTAGGGTAATAAGCCAATTCCAGGCGCTGGACGAAATAGGCCAGATGTTCGCGCTCCATCCGGTCGAAGGGGGCGAAGCGGCGCAAATGCTCGATGATGGCTCCCCGCAGGGAAGCCGGCATGGATTGAGGGGTGGACATGAGAAGATTCGACTTTCGAGAATTCCGGGTTTGGAAGGGTGAACTGCAACGACAAGCCCAATTCACCGTTCAAAACCGCCTTCCGTCTATTTTGCAATGTTTGCCTGGTATTGGAAAGCGCGAAAAAAAAGCCCCCCGTTTTGAGGCGGGGGGCTTGAACAACACTCTTTTTTTTACCGTTTAGTGAGCGGAAGCCGCCTCGGCATGAATGCCGGTGTTTTGGCGGACATACAGCTCATCCCACATTTCTTCGGAGCGCTTGTCGCGGGTCAACAAGGAACCCAGGATCACGCACAGGAAGCCCAGCGGGATGGAAATCAGGCCAGGGTTCTTGAGTTCGATCATGGGCTTCTCCAGGCCAACCATGCTGGTGGTTTGTCCCTTGAAGGTGTCCAGATCCTTCTTGGCGCCGGCAATCGCTTTCTTCACGCCGCCCAGATCCTTCTCCAGCTTGGCTTTTTCGGCATCGTCGGCGGCTACGGCAAGCTTCGCCATCAGGCCTTCTTCCTTGGCCAGCGCACCCGCTATCGCCGGTTTGCCGTCCTTGGCGGGAACGCCTTCCAACACCTTGTTGGCAGCGGCGATCTTGGCCAGCGGATAAGTCATGTTGGGCGATACCATCACCAGGGCGATAGCGCTGATTGCGCCGACCAACATGCCGAGCACCACGCCGGTGGTGTTGCACTTCTTCCAGTAGAGCGTCAGGAACACCGCCGGCAGGTTGCCGGAAGCGGCCACCGCGAAGGCCAGTGCCACCAGGTGGGCCACGTTCTGGCCCTTGGCCAGGATACCCACCACAATCGCCATGATGCCGACGATAACCGACGAAACACGTGCTGCCATCACCTGCTCTTGCGGGGTGGCATGTTCGCCCTTGATGACGCCGACGTAAATGTCGTGCGCCATTGCGGAAGCGGCTGCCAGCACCAGGCCGGCCACCACCGCCACGATGGTGGCGAAAGCGACGGCTGCGACGAAGGCGAGGAACAGGTTACCCAGCCAGGAATCCGGGCCGCCGCCAACAAATTGGGCGAGCAGCGGGCCGGCCATGTTGCCACCCTTGTCGATGGAGATGATCTTGGCTGCGCCGACGTTCATCGCGGCACCCATACCCAGGAACAGGGTCAACACGTAGAAACCGCCGATGATCGCCATTGCCCAGATCACCGATTTACGTGCGTCCTGTGCCGTCGGCACGGTGAAAAAGCGCATCAGGATGTGCGGCATACCGGCGGTACCCAGAACCAGCGCCATCCCTAAGGAAATCTGGTCGATCGGGTTCTTGAGGAACAGGCCCGGCTCCAGGAAGCGCTGGCCGAGTTCTTCCGGCGTCATGTTGGTGGCGGCGTCGCCGATCAGCTTGGCAACCTGGCCTTGCACCTTGGGATCAGCCACGACCGCGCTGAGGAAGCCCGGCAGCGAAAAGCCGTATTGGCCCCAGGTGAACAGCACCAGCAGGATGGATGCGGCCACCAGCAGCACGGCCTTGATGATCTGCACCCAGGTGGTTGCCTTCATGCCGCCGAACACCACATAGGACAGCATCAGGATGCCCACGCCGATCACCGAGACTTCGTAATCGATGCCGATCAGGGTCTTGATGAGCACGCCGCCACCGACCATTTGTGCGGTCAGGTAGAAGGTCGAGACGGTGATGGTCGACAGCGCCGCCACGGTCTTGGAAGCCTTGGGGTCATTGCGGAACGCCAGTACGTCGCCCAGCGTGTATTTGCCGATGTTGCGGCACGGTTCGGCGATCACCAGCAGCACGGTGATGTAAGCCACCAGCCAGCCCACCGAATACATGAAGCCGTCGTAACCGTACAGCGAGATCAGGCCGGCGATACCGAGGAACGACGCGGCGGACAGGTAGTCGCCGGCAATCGCCCAGCCGTTCTGCACGCCGGTCACGGAGCGACCGGCAGCGTAGAACTCGGAAGTGGTGTGGGTTTGACGAGCCGCCACGTAGGTCACGTACATGGTGACGCAGATGATTGCGCCGAACACCGCGAAGGTCATCCATTTGAACTTGTCTTCCACCGCACCGTCAGCGCCGAACGCCGCGGTGCACAGCAGGAAGGCTGCCAGGCCAAGACCGGCCGGCCAGTATTTCTTCAGGGTTTGAGTCATCTTATTTCGCTCCCATGTTATGTGCGTCTTTGATGATCGCAGCAGCCATTTCATCGAATTCGGCATTGGCGCGCTTGGCGTAAACGCCGGCGATGGTCCATGCCACGACGAATTCGGACAGAGCGAAGAGGATGCCGATATTCACCGGACCCCACACCTTGACCTTGAACAGATCGGTGAAATAAGCAGCACCGATCGGCAGCAGGAAGTAATAAATGATCGAAAAAATCATCAGCCCCCACAGGAAACTGGTTTTCTTGCGGTGCAACTCCTGGAACCTCGGGTCTGCATCGATTGCAGCCCAGTTCATTTCTGGTTTTGACATTTCGTACCCTCCATTTAAAATTGCGACGAAACGATATGATCCCCACGGAGCGGGGGATACACTGTGCACAGTAGCGGTGCATGCTTACGCGAATCTTACTGGGAGAGCCATTTGGGTCACATGTCTTATAGAGGTATCGCGCAGTGCGCATCCTGATCGTCGAAGACGACGAAGTGCTGCTCGACGGATTGTGCCAGGCCATGCGCCATTCCGGCCACGCCGTGGATTGCGTGGGCAACGGCAAGGATGCGGTGCATGTCCTGCAAGGCGAGGTCTACGACCTGGTGATTCTCGACCTCGGCCTGCCCAAACTCGACGGATTTTCGGTGCTGCGCAACCTGCGCGGCCACAACCAGACCGTGCCGGTCATCATCCTCACCGCCCGCGAAAGCGTGGACGACCGGGTCAAGGGTCTCGACCTGGGGGCCGACGATTACATGACCAAGCCCTTCAGCCTGCCGGAACTGGAAGCCCGCGTGCGCGCCCTGCTGCGCCGCGGCCAGTGTGGCGCCAATCCGCTCATCACCTGCGGCGCGCTGGCTTACGACAGCGTGGGGCGGCGCGTCACCCTCAACGGCGAACGCCTGGAACTCACCTCGCGCGAAACCGGCGTCCTGGAAATCCTCCTGTCCCGCGCCGGGCGGGTGGTCAGCAAGGACCAGTTGATCGAACACCTGTACAGCTACGCCGAAGAAGCCACCGGCAACGCCATCGAAGTCTACATCCACCGGCTGCGCAAGAAAGTCGAAGCCGCCGGGGTGACGATCCGTACCATCCGTGGCCTGGGTTATCTGATGGACAAGGCCAGTAATGGGTGATGAGTAATGGGGAATGGGCAAAACCCATCACCCATCACCCATCACCCATCACCCATCACCCATCACCCGTGAACGACATCCATTCCCTGCGCACCCACCTGATGAACTGGCTGTTCACGCCGCTGTTCGTCCTGTGGATATTCAGTACCGCGTCGGGTTACATGGCCACCCTCAATTTCGCCAACAAACCTTACGACTTGGCCCTGCTCGAACGCGCCCAGGCGCTCGGCGAGCAACTCGGCCTGGGGAGCGGCAAGGAGCGCCTGAACAGCCGGATCACCCTGCCCGAGAACACCATTGCCGGGATCAAGGATCAAGTCTATTACTCGGTCTCCACGGCGGACGGCAAGCATCTGGCCGGTAATGCCACCCTGCCGCGCCCGCCGGCGTCATTGAGCGCAAAGAAAGGCCCGGTGTTCAGCGATACCTCGCGCAAGGATGAAAAGCTGCGCATGGTCACGCTCCACTATCCCTATTCGGGGGGCGGCGAAATCCTCCTGCAAATGGCGGAAACCGTGGGCAAGCGCCAGGATCTGGCGCGCGGCATCCTCGGCAACATCGTCATCCCCCAGATTCTCCTGATCCTGATGGCGGCGGGCGCGGTGTGGTATGCCTTGAAGCGCGGCCTGGCGCCGCTCGAACACCTGCGCCAGGGCGTCGAGCGGCGCTCGCGCGACGACCTGAGCCACCTCGACGAAAGCCGCGCTCCCGAGGAAGTGCGCCCCTTGATCCGCGCCGTCAACGACCTGCTGGAGCGCCTCAACCGCGTCGTCGAATCGCAAAAGCGCTTCGTCGCCGACGCCGCCCACCAGTTGCGCACCCCTTTCGCCGGCTTGAAAACCCAGGCCGAACTGGCGTTGCGCGAAGAGGACTCGGAACGCAAACAGCACGCCCTGACGCAAATTCTCGCCGGCGCGGAACGCTGCAACCACCTAGTCAACCAGCTACTTTCGCTGGCCCGCAACGAACCCAACGCGCAACTGGTGGGCGCCCTGGAACCCCTGGAACTCAACAATCTGGCCCAGGAAACCACCATGCTGTGGGTGCCGCAGGCCCTGGAAAAACACATCGACCTGGGCTTCGAAGGCTTTCGCAAGGCAGTGCCGGTGCGCGGTGACGCGGTTTCCTTGCGCGAGATGATCGGCAACCTGCTCGACAACGCCATCCGCTATACCCCGCCGGGCGGCACCGTCACCCTGAGCGTCGGCTACGAATCGGGGGGCGGCGTGCTGCGGGTCGAAGACGACGGCCCCGGGATTCCCCCGGAACACCGCGATCAGGTTTTCGAACGTTTCTACCGGATTCTCGGCAGCGGCCAGAAAGGCAGCGGCCTGGGGCTGGCCATCGTCCGCGAAGTCGTCACGCTCCACGATGCCCGCATCGAACTCGACTGCGGCAAGCAGGGCAAGGGCATGCTCGTCACCATCCGTTTCCCGCATCACCACGCTTTTTGACGGGGCAAAAAAAACCGCCCGGGGGTGGGCGGCAAAGGGGAGAGATCGGGAATAACGGTGCTTATCGCTGTATCTGCGCAACGCGCAGCCCACAAGTCACCACTGTGATTAAACGCAGCCGGTCGGCTTGGGCAACCCGGCGATCCGGCACGCCTGTTTGGCGGGGCCGTAAGGGAACAGCGCATACAGATATTTGGAATCGCCTTTTTCCGGGCCGTATTCGCGGGCCATGGCTTTTTGCAGGAGACGGATGTTCGGTACCGTACCGCTGGCCGCATAGCCCTGGCGCAGGTAATGGATGACTTCCCAGTGATTGTTGGTCAACTCCAGTTTTTCCTTTGTGGCGATATTCTTCGCCAAGTCTTCCGACCAGAGCGAGAGATCGCGCAGGTAACCTTCCGAATCGGTTTCCACGGTAATGCCATTGATTTCGAATTCCATGATGCGGCTCCTTGTTGCGGGTTGTTTAGGTTTTGTTTCGAACTTGGAATAAGTTTAAATAACTTGAGCAAAACCGTCAACAATTATTTCAAAAAAAACGGCGCCCACCCAGGACGCCGTTAAAGCCGCACTGCTAAGAGGTCAACGGCCGGCCGCCGCGAGCAAGGGGTAGCCCGCCGGCGGAGTGGCTTTGGCCGGCATATTGCAGAACAGGTCGTCCGCTGCCGTATCGCCGAGGCGCTCGTAAATGGCGGCGATGGCCTGATCCTCGGTGGCGAAGATATTCGCCTGGCCGATCAGTTCGAACAGGCCGGTGGCGTGCATCACGTCGAGGATCTGCTTCTTCAGGCCGGAAAAGACGATCTCCACGCCGGTTTCCCGCATGCGTTCCACCAGGTGATGCACTACTTCCTCGCCGGAGGCATCGAGCTGGTTGATGGCGTCGCCCACCACCAGCAGGTACTTGGCGTCGGGCTGGTTGGACACGGCTTCCAGCACGGTGTCCTCGAAATACGAGACGTTGGCGAAATACAGCGAGCCGTCGAAGCGCATGGCAATGATGTGCGGACTGGTGGGCAAGTCCGGGTTGACCTTGATGTCGCGCAGGGTGCCGTCCTTGAAGCGTCCCAGCATGGCGACGCGCGGTTTCATGGTGCGGTACAGGTAGAGGACGATGGCCAGCGCCGCGCCGACCATGATGCCCTTGTCGAGGTGGGGCGCGGCGAGCAGGGTGATGACGAAAGTGGTCAGGGCGACGAAGCCGTCGGCGCGGCTCGCCTGCCAGGTGTGCTTGAGCGCCTTGGGGGTAATCAGACTGGTAACCGCCAGCAGGATGATGACCGCCAACACCGCCTTGGGCAGGTGGTAGAGGTAGGGGGTCAGGAACAGCAGGGTAACCGCCACGAACAGGCCGTTGAACACCGAGGCCAGGCCGGTCTTGGCGCCCGCCTGGAGATTGATGGCCGAGCCGGTGAACGAGCCGCACGACGGGTAGGCCTGGAAGAAGGCACCGCCGATGTTGGAAATGCCCTGGCCGATCAATTCCTGGTTCGGGTCGAGGCGCTGCTTGGTCTGCGCCGCCATCGCCTTGGCCATCGAGATGGTTTCCATGAAGGCCACCAGCGAGATGATCAACGCCGCCGAGAACAGCGCCAGGATGGCGTCGAAGCTCAGGGTGGGAAGACGGAAGGAGGGCAACCCGGCAGGGATGTTGCCGACCACGTCGCCGCCGCCGATCAGGCGCATTTCGCCTTTCTCGATTTTCTTGATGTGCCAGCTTCGACCGTCGGTTTCCACGTCGGGGGGCACCGCACCTTCCACGTACAGGGTGGCCGGCTCCTTTTCGGTGGCCTTGGCGCGCTCGAAATGCAGCCCTCGGATCTCGTGAAGGCGTGCCTTGTTCTGCGCTTCCAGGGTGGACACGTCGAGCTTGATGAGGTCGATCTGGTGACGCAGATCGGCGGCACCGCGCCAGTCCTTGGCTTTTTCCGCGCTGCGCAGTTGCGTGGATTTGGCGGTGATGTCGGTCATCAGGTCGTTGATCTGCTGGTCGGCGCCGGCAAAGCCGCTGACCAGTTGGCGCGCCTGCGGATCGGCGATCAGGTCGGGCTTGCCCTTGGTCTTGTGCTCGAAGCCAATCGCCACGCTGACCAGGGTAGTAATCACCACCGCAATCAGCACGCTGGGTTTGGGGGCGATTTTCTTCAGTCCCAGCATCAGCGCCAGGGCGAACACGGTCATCGCCAGGGTGGGCAGATGGGTCTGCGGCAGGTAGCCGAACATCTCCCAGATATCGACCAGGAAGGAATCGCTGCGTCCCTTGGGGATGCCCAGCATCATATCGAGTTGCGACAGGGCGATGATGATCGCCGCCGCGTTCATGAATCCCAGGATCACCGGGTGCGACACGAAGTTGACGACGGTGCCGAGCTTGATCGCCCCCAGCGAGAACTGGATGACCCCGACCATCAGGGTAAGCAGCAGGGCCAGGGCGATGTAGTCATCGGTGAAGGGCACCGCCAGAGGCGTCACCGCCGCCGCGGTCATCAGGGAAACGATGGCCACCGGGCCGGAAAGCAGTTGCCGCGAGGAACCCCACATGGCGGCGAGAATCGCCGGGATGAACGCCGTATACAGGCCGAAATAAAGGGGTAGGCCGGAGAGTTGGGCATAGGCCATGGCCTTGGGCACCAGCACCAGGCCGCCGGTAATGCCGGCGATCAGGTCGCCGCGCATCACGATGGCATTCACCGGAAACCATGAAAGAAAGGGGAAAAAACGCAGCAGCCGCATATTGGGATTCATGAAAACCATCCTGGAAATTGTTGCTCAAGACCAACCCGATAAAATACACTTGTTGCAATTTTAAACATGCACGATACAAATTGCAGCTTAGGATTATAGCGTCACCTTTTCCGGGATACCCAAGAAATAATTTATGGGTGCATTGCCGTTTATTTATGAAAATGATTTACTTGAAACCTTCAGATTCGAGGCCGAACCATGATTCGAAAAAACCCCAACGGCGACCTGCCGGTCATTCACGAAACCGCTTATGTCGACAACACCGCGATCATTTGCGGCAAGGTCGTCATCCATGAGAACGTTTTCATCGGTCCCTACGCAGTGATCCGCGCCGACGAAGTGGACGACGACGGCGAGATGGAGCCGATCGTCATCGGCGCCCATTCCAACATCCAGGACGGCGTGGTGATCCACTCCAAGGCCGGCGGCTTGGTGAAAATCGGCGAATACACCTCGATCGCCCACCGCTCCATCGTCCACGGCCCGTGCGTGGTGGGCGACCACGTCTTCATCGGCTTCAACTCGGTGCTGTTCAACTGCGACGTGGGCGACCGCTCGGTGGTGCGCCACAACTCGGTGGTGGAAGGCTGCAACATTCCCCCCGGCTTCTACATCCCCTCCACCACCAACATCCATTCCTGCTCCGACCTTTGCCACATCGAACAGGTGTCGCCGCAGGCCGCCGACTTCTCGGAATCGGTGGCGCGCGCCAATCACGAGTTGGTGAAGGGCTACAAGAAATTGCAGAACGAGTTTTGAGGGGGCGCCCCGGGAGCCGCTGGCTCCTGTTGATTATGGGGGCCATTAATCGGGGCTTGTTCTGGCCGGACGACTGTTGTGGAAGGCCGGAGGACGAGGTGCTGGCCTGCCTATTGGCGTTTCTCGGTTCTACTCGCTGACAGTACTAATATTCTGGCGAACGATTGCAGGTTCACCTGTTCTTCCAGCAACAAGCCACTGCGCTCGAACAAATTCCGCCATTCGGTAAGCGTCCTTTCCCTGCCGCGGGTGCCCATGAACATCTGCATGTCGAATGCCGTGCTGGCGAGGTCGGCATCGGATTCAGCCATGACCAGTTCCATCACGGCAATCCGCGCGCCGCTTGCGGCACAGGTGCGGGCAAGGTTTTGCAGGACCGCGACGCAACTGTCGTCATCGAAGCCATGCAGGACGGCGCTAAGCAGGTAGATGTCGGTGTCGCCGGTCGCCGGAGGTAGCGACTCGAACACGTCGCCGGCCTGAAAGCTCAGGCGGGCGAGCAGCTTAGGATGCTCGCGGCCAATCCAGTGGCTCTCGGCGGCTCGGATAAGCTGGGGACGATCCACCACCACGGCGCGCAGGTGCGGGTGGCGCTTGAGGATGGCAATGGCTTTGCTGCCCAGCGATCCGCCGACGTCGATGAGCCGTGTGAAGCGCCCCCAGTCGAAGTCCCGCGCGAAGCTGTCCCCGGCCAGGGCTTCCACGCTATCCATGGCTCGTGAAAACAAGGCGTCGAACTCGGGGTGGCTATCCATGTAACCATACAAGTCCTGCCCATGGGCGAGGCGGAACGGCACGTCGCCGTTGCGCAACGCCGCTTCCAGTGGTTCGAACCAGGGCCGGGACATCTCGTCCGAGTTGTGCATGAGGATCATCGCCCGCACGGATTGCGGATCGTTCTCCCGTAGCGGTGCGGAAAGCACGTTGTTGGCGAACACCCGCGGCGCGACTTCCGCAAAAACACCCATTGCCGCGAGCATCCGCAGCAGCCGGTAGGTGGCTTGGGGGGACGTGGAAACCCGGGCGGCAATCTCGTCGGCGCCGAGATGCCGGTCACCCAGCAGCGTGGCGATATCCAGGCGCGCGGCGAGGTAAAGTACCCGCGACTGCCAGAATGCCGAGCCGATCTGCATCAGGCGAAACGGCGGCGGAGTGAGCTTGTTGGGGAGATTCTGCAACCAGCCGGCGAACTTCATCAACCCGGCGAAGCGCCGCACGGCCCCGCCATTCTTTTGCAGTGACATCGCAAACCCTCCGACTATTCGTGCGCGGTAGGCGCGAGGCCCGCCGCAAAGAGCCGACCGTTGAAGGTCGCGAGGTTTTCCAGGAACGCGCCATCCATCGCACGGCCCATCTGCTCCTCGAAAATGTCCTTCAAGAGCATCGGCGTCATGGCGAGGCTGACGAACGCCATCCTCAGGATGTCCGGGTCCACCGCCGCGTCGATCTGCCCCTGCGCTTTCAGGTCGGCCACTTTCCGCGCCCCCCGCGTGCGCCCGCGCTCCAGCAACTGCTGGATGAAACGCCGCCCCGGTCCTTGGTTGAGCGCCAGCACTTTGAGGATCAGCTTGGGAAATTCGGGACGATGGGTCATGGTCTCGTAATAGAGGCGCAGGAACTCGGTGAAACCCGCAGGCGCCGCCAGCATCGGGCCATCCAGCACGTCCAGCAAGGGATTCAGGGTCTCCCGGATCATCTCCTCGTACAACCCTTCCTTGTTGCCGAAGTAGTAACGGATCATGGAGATGTTGGCATCGGCTTTTTCAGCTATTTGCCGGGTCGTGACCTTGTGATAGTCGTCGCCGAGAAAACACTCCAGCGCTGCCTTCAACAGGCGCGCCCGCACCGGATCGCAGGGGTGTTGGGGGGTAACGTCCATCGCCTTCTCCTATCGTGAATATCGAGGAGAAGATTAGCACTCGTTCGATTTCATCGACAGCCATTTCGCCAATCAAATCACGGGGTTTGATTGACTGGCGGGAGACTTGACGAGGGTGGGGCTGCGCAATTCCCGCAGAGATTACGCATCAGCCGAGTCAGCCGCTGCCGCCTGCTCTGGATATAAATGAACGGTTAACCAGATGGCTCCTTCGGAAACCTGCGCCACGCTGTGAGGCACCCCCGCCGGCAGGAACAGGTAGTCGCCCGATTTGAGTGAAACCGGCTTCCCGGCTACCTGGAGCAGAGCCTCGCCTTGCGCCAAAAGCACCCATTCATCCTGAGGTTGCACATACTCGCAGGGCGTAATGGCGGCTGAACTCACGATCCGCTCGACTACCAGATTCCGGTGCTGCAAGAGCATTTCAAAGCGTTCGCCCACTTGGGGCGGCACGGCATCGGCAAAGAGATTTCCGGTTGGCATGGCGCTACTGCGATTCGACATCCCGATTGACCACGCTCGGCCAAACAACCGCTTGCGCGACAATCACGGATTCGCCGTTGAAGGTGGCCGCAGGCGAGCCGTAGAGTTGGTAACCCAGTGCCAACGCCTCGCTGACGCGGCGACAGAATTTGGCGTCGTCCGGGCCGGTCAGCAAGCGATAAATCGGCATGTCATCAGGTGGAGGATTCATCGGGATTTCCTTTAGTCGATAGCGGTGGCAGCGTGGCGAGGAACGCCGGCGCGGAAAGTTTCATTGCTTCAATCTGCGCCGGTTGTTTGCGTGGCGGGGTTTCCCCCGCTGGCAATGTGCGAAAGCACTGCGGGCGCAATGATTCGATGCAGCGGAGTAACCGGAAGCATATACACCCGCCCTAACAGATTATGGACGTGGACGACGGTGGTCACTGCGACCGACTGTTCGCCATCCGGCACTGTTGAGTGCTTGTAGACGGAGAGTACGACGTCGAGATGCTTGTCGCTTTCGCCGAGCAAGGCTTCATCCGGCGTATTCGAGATAAGCGTGAAGATGCCGACCCGATCTCCCGGCAGATATGCCGATTCAGGCTTCGCCGGGTCGAATTCGCCAAGCCCGCCCAGATCCTTCAAACCGACGAACTTCACCAGTTTGTTGCGCAACGCCATGAGCGAATTCACCCAGGCCGGGGAATTTTTCAGGGCGCTAAGGAAAAGATCGAGCGCCGAGCGCGATGTATGGGGAACGGCAACGGCGTGACAATCGAAAAAATAGGCACCGGGCAGTCGTGCGTGGATGGCGCTGCCGGGGGGGACGACGGAGGATTTCGCGCGATTTTTCATGGTGGGTCAGCCTAACTATAAGCAGTTTTTGGTTTTGAGTGTTTAGTGTTGAGTTGGGGAATGCGCTTCGCGCCTGATTCAAATCCGCCGCGCATTGCGCGGCGACATCAACTAAACACTCAACATTCAAAACTGTCTTTGCCTTTCACTTATTATGGGAATATCCGGTTATGGGAATATCCGGCAGGTTTTCCGCCACGAGCAACACCTCACCGAAGCGCTCCAACAGCGAGGTGACCAGCGGCAGCGGTTCGGCCCAAATCTCCGGCAAATCACGCTCGCACTTCTCCCGGATAGTAAAGGCGAGCGCTTCGCGAGGCGGACAGAAGGCGGCGGCAATGCCTTCCTTGTTGCCCCTTGGATCGATACGGTACCAACCGTAATCCGCCAAAAAGACGGCATTCAGACCGTGCAAACAATAGGGCGGGCCGGCATCGCCGACCGACAGACGCTGATAGCAAAGCCCCGCCGGAATGCGGTTTGCCCTTAGCAACGCGGCGAGGAGATGGCTTTTGGCATAACAATAGCCGGTGCCGTGCAGCAAGACCTCCGAAGCGCGGCAGGTTACGGGGTTTTTCTTGAAGTCCCAACTATGTTTGATTTCGTCGCGAACAAACTCAAAGCAACGCCGGGCGATGGCGATTTCGTCAGCTTGCCCGCCGGCCAGGGTGGACGCTTTCTCCGCGACCTGCGGATGGTCGAAATCGATGTACTTGCTTGGCGCGAGATAAAGATGCATAGGTAATGTGGGCAGAAAATCCGAATTCACCGGCCTGTGAAACTTTTCGCACAGGTCGGCGCTGGATTGTGCTGCGGCTTGGCATCCGGCGCAATACTTTCAGGAGAAAGGGCTATGGCAAGCTGGAAAATTGACACCCGTTCTCCGGCATCGCACATGATCCAGAGACCACAAAAAATGGAATGCCATCGACCAGGTATCGGTACAATTCGCTCCTTGAGTTGTGCAGTCATCCCTTGATTAACCTCCAGCAAGAAAGTCTTTCATGAAAAATCTAGCCACGCTAATTGTTTCACTGTCATTCGGATTAACCCTGGGCGCCCATGCTGCCGCGCCCGCAGACCCCGCCCCGGCGGCTCCCCTGGAAGTCAAAACGCCTTCCGGGATTGCCATTACCACCTTGAAAGAAGGTTCCGGCGCCAGCCCCAAAGCCACCGAAACGGTCAAGGTCCATTATCGCGGCACCCTTACCGACGGGACGGAGTTCGACAGCTCCTACAAACGCGGCCAGCCGGCGACTTTCCCGCTGAATCGGGTCATCCCCTGCTGGACCGAGGGCATGCAGACCATGAAGGTCGGCGCCAAGGCCAAGCTGGTTTGCCCCGGCAATCTGGCCTATGGCCCGCGCGGCATTCCGGGAACCATTCCTCCCAATGCCACCCTGATTTTCGAAGTGGAGTTGCTCGATATCTTCAGGTAACCAGGATCGCGGCAGCGGGCTGTCGGCACCTTCGGCAGCCCCTACCCGCGGATCGCTCGGCCTGCGAAACGGCCTGCACTAGAGAAGCGGTATGAATATGAGCGCAATTTTTCGGTTTTTTCTTTTATGGGCGGCGCTGTCCACCCCGGCATTCGCCGACACGCCGGGCGAGGTCAAAGCCGGCGGATATTTGCGCGAGGCGAAGCTGCACGGTTTTACCGGGCAGACCAAGCGCTTTGCCGATTTCAAGGGAAAGCCCCTGATTATCAACGTGTGGGCCAGTTGGTGCGCCCCCTGCCGGGCCGAGATGGGGTCCCTGGAACGCTTGGCGCGTCGCTACGGCGGCAAACAGCTCAACGTGATCGGGATTTCGACCGACGACGACGGCAACGCCGCCGCGGCATACATCAAGCAGTCAAAAATCACCTTCGAGAATTTTCTCGACAGCCAGGTGTTCCTGGAAAACATGCTGGGCGCCAACACCATCCCACTGACCGTCCTGGTAGACGCCAACGGGCGGGTGCTGGAAAAAGCCCGTGGCGCTTACGATTGGGACAGCCCGGAAATCCACAAGGAAATTGAACGGGTGTTTCGCATCAAGTTGAAGCGCTGAGAAAAGCGAAATTTGAGTCTTGCGTGGGAGTATAAGGTCAGGTCAACGCTTCCAATCCATGCTTTTCGACCACCGCAAGCAGCTTGAGCGCCATCCCACTGGGGCGCTTGGTTCCCGCTTCCCATTTCTGCACGGTCGATTCGCTGGTGTTCAAATAACGCGCGAATACCGGCTGGCTGACGTGAAAGCGTTCGCGAAGCTGCTTGATGTCCGCCGCATCAAGCAACGGCGGTGTGCTCAGACACGTGGCATCGAACTCGCGCATCGTGGTCTTGTCGATGACGCCAGCACGGTGCAATCCTTGCGCCGCACTGTGGATTGCTTCAAAAGCGTCACTCTTGAATTGGGCTTTGGTTGGCATGGCAAATCTCCTGTAAATCGCCGTTGCGAATTTCGAGAGCCAAGGCGGCCTCGTTTTGGCGTCGGTAAGCACTCGCCAGCTTTCTGAAAGCAGCAAGCTCGGCGTCGTTGATATTGCCCCGGTCTTTCTTGGCAAACAGATAAACGAATACCCAGAACCGTCCGTCGCCGGCAAGGATGATGGAGCGCTGCTGGTTATCCTTGAGGCGCTTCTTGAAGACGCCGCCCCCCAAATCATCCGCCTGACCGATGGCAACCTGACGTATCGCGGCACAAAGCGCTTCATCGTCAACGCCAGCCTTGCGAGCAGCCTTGGAAAACCAGGCCGTTTTGAAAAAGCGTCGTATGGGGGTTGTTGTATTCATGATTTATGGTAGCACCTAGTCCTACCATCATCAAGATTTGGCACCTCAAGTGCGAAGGGAAAATGCCCCAACCTTTTCTTCATATCTTGTTGCTATCCAAAGCTCGCCAAGAGTAAGCATGCGCAAACCTCAACAAGCCACCCTCGCGAGATTTCCCGCTCAGTTTTGCACCGATTCCCCGCCATTTTCCGCCAGAGCCGCTTTCACCTTGCCCCAATCCATTTCCAGCGGGGCGTATTGCCGTTGCGGTAGGGCCGCAATGTCGGCTTCGAGTCGGGCGCGCCGTTCGTCGGAGAGGGGGTGGGTGGAAAACAGGGCGGGGAGCTTTGCCGTCGCACCTTCCTTGCCGGCCAGCTTGGTGAAGAAACGCGGCATGGCGCGTGGGTCGATGCCGGCTTGGGCGAGGCGTTGCAGGCCGGCATGGTCGGCCTGGTTCTCGGCGTCGCGGGAAAACTTCATTTCAGTGAGGCTGGCCGTCGCCTCGCCGGCCAGGGTGCCGGAATAATCGCCCAGCGCCAGCGAGAGCAATGCGCGCAGCCCGAGGTTCTTGAACACGGCCTTGAGTCCGTGGCGCAGTTCGACGTGGGCGATTTCGTGGGCCAGTACGCCGGCCAGTTCTTCGGCGCTGTCGGTGGCGCGGAGCAGGCCGGTATTGACCACCACCACTCCGCCGGGCGCGGCGAAGGCGTTGATTTCCGGGCTGTGCGCGACGAACCAGCGGTAGTGGTGCGGGGAGCCGAGGGTGAGCTTTTCGCCGATCTGGCGTATCGCTTGAACCGCTGTGCCGCTGTCTTCCAGCTTCATTTGGGCGCGGGTCTGCGCCAGGGTGAGTTCGCCGATTTGCGCCTCGAATTCGGCGGGCGTGCGCTTCACCACCCAATCCGCGACGGCATCGGCCTCGATCAGGAAAGCCCCGATGAGCAGGAAAGGCAGCAGCAGGAAAATCCCCAGCGCCATCCAGCCGAGACGGAAACGCCATTCCAGGCGCCGCCGTTGCTGTGCCGCTGCCGCTAATCTTGCCGCCAGTACCGGCGGTGTCGTGGCGCTAAACGCCTCGCGGTGCGCCGCGTCGAGGAAAAAGGCGTAGTGCCCGCCGGCGTCCTGCCAGGAGAGGCGCGTTTCGCCGTAGTTGAAACCGGCGGGGTCGAGTTCGAGCAAGGCCGGGTCGGCCTGGAATTCCTGCGCGCCGCAACGCAGATGCAAGGTGCCGAAATCCCAGCAGCCCATCGCCGCCGCGCCGCCACCGGGCAAACCCGGCCCGAACAGGCGTCCGCTGAATTCAGTGGCGCCCACGCGCTCAGTCGTCGCTGCCGCCGAGCAGCCCGCCCAGCGCCACCCCGCCCAGCAGCGAGCCTTCGTCCTTGCTGCGTCCGCCGGCTGCCGGGGACGAGGCGATGATGCGGTTGGCGAGACGCGACAGGGGTAGCGATTGCAGCCACACCTTGCCGGGGCCGCGCAAGGTGGCGAAGAACAGCCCCTCGCCGCCGAACAGCGCGGATTTGATCTTGCCGACGTACTGGATGTCGAAATCCACGCTGGGCTGGAAGGCCACCACGCAGCCGGTATCGACGCGCAAGGTTTCGCCGGGTGCGAGGGTTTTCTCCAGCAGGGTGCCGCCGGCATGGATGAATGCCCAGCCGTCGCCGTCGAGTTTCTCCATGATGAAGCCCTCGCCGCCGAACAGGCCGGTGCCGAGCTTCTTCTGGAAGGCCAGCCCCAGCGACACGCCCTTGGCGGCGCACAGGAAGGCGTCCTTCTGGCAGATCAGGGTGCCGCCGATTTCGGCGAGGTGGACCGGGACGATCTTGCCGGGATACGGTGCGGCGAAAGCGACGCGCTTCTTGCCCACGCCCTGGTTGTAGAACACCGTGGTGAACAACGATTCGCCGGTGAGCAGGCGCTTGCCCGCGCCGAGCAGCTTGCCGAACAAGCCGCCTTGCTGGGAGCCGTCGCCGAACACGGTATCCATCTCGATGCCGTCCTGCATGTACATCATCGCCCCGGCCTCGCCCACCGCCGCCTCGCCGGGATCCAGCTCGACCTCGACGTACTGCATTTCGTTACCGAATATTTCGTAATCGACTTCGTCCATCGCCATACCGCTCTCCTCGTAAAATGCTGATCAGGCGCATATCGTAGGGGCAGGACGGGAAAATGACAAATTCGCCGGGCCGCCGCGAATGCCTATAATGACTTTCAACTCGAACCACGAACAAAGGCGGTGCGCATGACATCCAGGGTAATCGTGATTTCCGGCGTCAGCCGGGGCCTCGGGCGGGCGATGAGCGAGGAATTCATCCGCCTCGGCCATCGGGTGTTCGGCTGCGGGCGTTCGGCGGAGGCGATTGCCGAACTGAACCAGCGTCACGGGCCGGGCAATCGCTTCGCGGTGGTGGACGTGACCCGCGACGAGGCGGTGCGCGACTGGGCGCAGGAGTGCCTGGCCGTCGCCGGGCCGCCCGATCTGCTCCTCAACAACGCCGCCCTTATCAACCGCAATGCCCCGCTCTGGGAAGTGCCCGCCGCCGAGTTCTCCGAGGTGATCGACGTGAACGTCAAGGGCGTCGCCAATCTTATTCGCCATTTCGTCCCCGCCATGGTGGCCCGGCGCAGCGGGGTGATCGTCAATTTCAGCTCGGGCTGGGGGCGCGATACCGATCCCGAAGTGGCGCCCTATTGCGCCACCAAGTGGGCGATGGAAGGCCTCACCAAGGCGCTCGCCCAGGAATTGCCCGCCGGGATGGCGGCGGTTCCGATAAATCCCGGCATCATCGACACCGCCATGCTGCGCAGTTGCTTCGGCGGGCAGGCACAGGGCTACCCGGGCGCGACCCAATGGGCGAGTAGCGCGGTGCCTTGGCTGCTCGGCCTGGGGCCGCAGGACAACGGCCGCTCGCTGACGGTCGGTGAAGCGCATTGAGTGTCCCGATTTAGCCGGACTTTCCGTTCGCCGGCGCTATCCTTCGGAGCGGCCTTGGCCGCGATTGCGGTGTGTCACTCCGTGGCGCCGCTTGTCGCGGGCAAGCCACGCTCCTACCGGGAAATCCGTCCTGTTTTTGAACTGTTCGGTTGATTGTTGAAAAGATGAGTTTGCCACCTCTCATCTTTTCACCCCCCTGACCCCGCGTAGCCCGAGCCTGCCCAACCGCATCGGTATTCCGCAGCCATCCGTCACTCGAACCTCCGGAGAAACTCGGCGACCGGCGGCTTCCACCCGTTGCTCGGGTGAGCCGTTCATGTCGCCTTGCGCGATTGGTATGCAACCTGCTTGATAGCGTCGGCACGTTCTACAGCAAGGGGAATTCCCATGGTCATTCAGCCCGGTTACGCCACTTTTACTGGCGTGCCTACCCGTATGCCGCATCGCCGCGCTCTGCCGGCGCAACGGCAAAATCCGCCGATGCGGTCACCATTTCCCCGGCCGCTCGCGCTGCCCTGGCCTCAACCGCCAGCAGCGCCGGTTCGCCGGTCGATGCCAGGCTCGATGAAATCAAGGCGAAGGGGATCATGGAAAGAACCGCGGAAGACGTAGATTACCTGTTTGCCCACGATGCCACGTTGGCGGCGATACGCGACAAGGCGAACGCCAGTCCCGGCAGCCTGACCGCGGCGGAAATCGACTACCAGCAAAAGGCCGGCGGTTTCTTGAATACCATGGCCGCCCTCAGCCCCGCCGAGAAACGCCTGTATGACGACATGGTCGCCTCGGGTAATCAGGAAGCCGCCGCCGGCTTAACGCAGGTTGCTTTTATCCGGGCAACCATGGGGCATATGGCGGGCGGCGAAAACGGCACCACCTACGACCCGAGCGCCACCGAACTCAGCGCCGCGAACGTCCTCAAGTATTTCCGCCATTCGATCGTGGATAACAGCGGAAAAGCCGAGTCCCAGTTCCAGGCATTGGTGCATTATCTGGAAAATCGCCCCGCGCAGTCCACAGTGGCGGCGGCGTAACGATTAACCCCGCCTAATAGTTCCGTCGCTCCCGCGAAGGTGGGAGCCTGGCTAGCTTTTTTCCAACTGTTGTTTCGCATACGCCGCGCCTGATCCGTTGGGGGCCAGTTCCAGGTAGGTGGCGTAGGCGCCTTTGGCCTTGTCGGCATCGCCGGCCTTGGCGTGGGCGTCGCCGAGGTTGAGGTAGGCGATGGCGCGTGAGGGATCCATTTTGATGGCGTTGTCGAACCAGCGCGCCGCTTCCCGGTATTTGTCCTGCTTATAGTAGATATAGCCGAGGTTATTGGCGGCCAGGGCAAAGTCGGGGCGCAGTTTGAGGGCCTCGGTGAATTGTGCTTCGGCTTCGGCGTAGTGCTTCTCCTTGTAGAGTTGCAGGCCGCGGTCGTTGGCGCGCTGGGCAAGCTGGCGTGCCGAACTGGGGACGGCGGCGGGCGGGGCGATTTTCTGTTCGCCGCCTTGCAGGTCTTTGACTACCACCGGAGCCGCCGCAGGCGGCAGGGCCGGTTTGGCGGCGCCAGGCGCGGTCGCCGGAGCGGGGCGGGCGGCGTCCAGCTTGGTGTTGAGGGCGATGGCGTCGCTGGGCAGTTGGGTGGATTGGGCGCTCAGAAATTCGCCGTTGGCCGGTAATTCAAAGATGAAATCGCCGCCTTCCGAACCCGGCAGGCTGCCGAAGGCCGGCGTTTGGTGGGACGCGGCGGCCACCGCCGGGGCCACGTAGGCCGCCAGTTCGGTGGCCGTGATGAGGCCGTCGCCGTTGAGGTCGCCCTTGCCGGCCAAGCCCTGAAGCAGCGCCCAGGTGAACACCGAGTGACCGTTGGGGCCGCCGTCGGCGACCAGTTGATCGGCGCCGCCGGCGGTGAGCATCTGGCGGCCCAGGCGCTTGGCGTTGTCGCGCAGGAAATTGCCGTTGGTCGCGCCGCGCGTCAGTCCGAGGCCGCTGTAGCAGGCGTCCATCACGAACAGGGCGTGTTTGGCGGTGACGCTTTCCGCGATGTTTTGCAATTCGGTCATGGGGATGGCGTCAGTGGCGATCTGGTTGGGATCGGAATCGACCGGGACAATGTAGCCCAGGTCGCGCCCGGAACTGAGTTGGCGGGTCGCGCCGTGGCCGGCGAAAAAGACCAACAGGCGGTCGTTTTTCTTCATGCCGCTGTGGCCCAGCTTGTCGTGGAAGGCGCTGAGAATCCCGGTGCGGGTGGCGTCCTGGTTTTCCAGGGTGACGATGTGTTCGGCGGCAAAGCCGAATTTCTGGATGAGGGTGTCGCGGATAGCGCGGGCGTCGCGCACCGCGTAGTGCAGCTTGGGCCATTTGGCGTAGTCGTCGATACCCACCACAATGGCCCAGGAATCGCTATAGCTGCCGACGGAGGCGGTCGGCACAGGCGCCTCCGGACTGCCTTTCGCGACGCTGAAATGGCTGCCGTCCCAGCCGGCGAACTGGTAGCCCTCCGCCACCAGCCGGTCGAGAATGGCCGGCAGCGCCTTGACGGTACGCTCGTGGATGTCGTGAAAGAGCACGATGCCGCGCCCTTCCTTGTCCACCGTGCGCAACACCCGCTCGGCGATGGACGCCGGCACCGGGTCGGCCCAATCCAGCGAGTCGATATTCCACATCACCGAGCGCAGATGGGCGGATTCGAGCACCGCCAGCCCCTCGCCGTTGCGTGCCCCGTAAGGAAAGCGGAACAGCGGCGAACGGCGTTGATCGACAGCCTTGAGCAACTGGTCGGTGTCGAGAATCTCGCTCTTGAGGGCATCGCCGCTACGTTTGGAAAGCTGGGCGTGGGTGAGGCTGTGGTTGGCCAGCACGTAACCGCCCGCCAGCAGCTTGCGGCTGATTTCGGCACGCGGCCCGAGTTTCGGTTTGCCGTCGCCGCCCAGTGCGCCGAGATTGCTACCGACCTGGAAGAACACCGCCGGCACGCCGTATTGCTTGAGAATCGCGGCAATTTCGTTGGTATAGGTAGCATGCGGGCCGTCGTCGAAAGTCAGCACCAGGGTCTTGGCCGGCAGGGCGTTGCCGAAGACCTCGCCGTCCTCCTCGCTCTTCGCCTTGGCGACCGGTTCTGCCGGGTAAGGCGCAATCACCCCGAAATCCTTGAGAATCTGCTCGCGGGTGTAGCGTTTCTTCAGGCTCGCCAGATAATCCTCCCAGCGCTCGCGCTTCAGTTCGATGGCGCGGGGCTCGAAACGCCCGAATATCTGACGGATTTCCTTCTCGTAATTGCGCTCGATGTCTGCCAGCGCATCGAGGTCTTCGCCGATCCGCTTGTGCAGCTTGATGGCCGGCAGCGAACCGTCGCGCGCCACCGCGCCTTGCAGGCCGCGCAGGATTTCGCGAAACGCCAGACGGTCGGCATCGTATAGATCGGCATCGCTCTCCACGTAATCGAGCACCGCGCCGAGTTGGGCAAAGCGTTGCGGATTGGCGGACGCGGCGGTCTCTCCCAACGATTTGTCCAGATCGGCGATGCGCTTGAGCTTTTCGTGAAATAGCCCCTGCCCTACCTGATTGGCCTGCGCTCTCTCAGTTGCGGAAAGCGACTTCTCGTCGGCGAACAGCACGATGATCTTGCGGTACGCCGCCAGCACCTCGCGCAAACCCGCCAATGCCTCGCTTACCGCAGCGGACTCCAGTGCCGCAACCGGCGCCGCTCCCCCTGCGGGCGGAGCGTTGCGCTGCGACCATGCGTATCCGCCCGCGATGACCACCCCGCCGGCGACCAGCAGCACCACCCATTTCTTGCCGAATTTCATGTTGTTTGCTCAAAACCGGGAAGACTTTCTCGCGCTGCCGCGCCTTGAAAGTTGCTCAAGAGATTTGCGCCGAGTATGTAGGCATACAGGCTGGCCGGCAGAAATTCGAACTGCACGCCCTTGTAAATCACACATGCATCCGAAATCGTCCGGCTGGTGATCAACATGGGTTGTTCGACCCGCGGATTCTTCACGACGAATTCGACGCAGTTATCCAGTTCGGCGCGGGCCTGGTAAGGACGGTCGCTCCACTTGACCTCGACCGCCCAGTCCGGCTGTTGATTGTTGCTGTCCAGGGAGACGATGTCTATCTCCCCGCTATTCCAGCGGGCGTAATAGAGTTCGATTTGCTTTTTGTGCTGCCATTGGCTGTAAATCGCGGTTTCGGTCAGCGCACCCATCGCTTCGGACTCGGCATCCAGTTGCCCGAACAGCGCCGCGCGCATCGAGGGATTGTTGAGATACACCTTGAAGCACATGGCGCGCTTGAAGCGCTTGGCGTTCTGGTCGATTCTTTCCACTTTGCGAATCAGGAAAGCCGCTTCCAGGTATTCGAGATAGCGCTTGAGGGTGTTCTTGGCGACGCCGGAGGATTTCGACAAGCCTTCCAGGCTGACTTCGTTGCCGCTGTTATAGGCCAGCGTCGTGAACAGACGATTCAGTTCCTGAATGTCGCTGATGCCGTACAGGCTGGGCAGGTCGCGCAGCAAGACCTTGTCGATAATGTCGCTCTTGATGTATTGCCCCGGATCGCGGCGGATCGACTCGGAAAAGACCGCTTCGGGATAGCCGCCGAAATTCAGATAATTGACGAACTCCTGGTTGAGTTCTTCGATATCTGTCGTGGCAAAATCGTGTAAGCCGAGTTCACTTTCTCCTACAAACTCGACAAGTTCGGTTTCCCTGCCGATGAACATCAGGTATTCGGCAAAAGTCAGCGGCGGCAAAATGTAATCGCTAAAACGTCCCGCCCCGGATTCATTGCTCTTCAGGCGTAGCGCCGCGGCCGCCGACCCGGTCGCGACAAAACGGTAATCCCGGTAGGAGTCGACCAGGGATTTCAAGTGAATTTCCCAATTTCGCAGGTACTGGATTTCATCGAAAAACAGATACAGGGGCGTATCGCGTTGGTGCGAAAACAATTCCTGGAAAAATCCCACCAGCCGCTCCAAAGCCAGCCCGGTATAAATGGGGGTTTCCAGCGAGAGATAGAGAATGTGGGAGGGAGCAACGCCGGCATCGAGCAACGCCCGTACCGCATGGAAAACCATCACCGTTTTCCCCACCCGGCGCGGCCCCATGAGGACTATCGCCCGGTGTACGCTGGTGTCGGCAATGGTGTTATTAAAGGCTGCGAAGTATTTCCGGCGCGGCGTCGCTTCAAACGCCACCTTTCCCTTTGCCCCGCTTTCCCACCAGGGATTGTCGAACTTCAGTCGTGCGACGATATCCTTTTCGGCGATTTCGAGCATGACCTCTCCGTGTATTCAATGGGTTGGCGCTCAGTATACGGACCGCACAAAGCAAGATCAACTGATTGATCTTGCTTTGTCAAAGTAATTCAAGTCACGGCAGACAATGCTTGTGTCCCCCCATGGATCTGCCTGGCTCAGTTTTCAAACCACTCCACCCAGAGTTCGCCGTCAGGCAACAAGATGCCGTATTCCAGGGATGCAGGCACCCAGCTATCGTCGGAATAGATCAAACGCATAAACACGAAAGAACCCGGATTATCCCCGGCATGTCGTTCCATTTTGCGAAACAGTCTTCCTGCTTTCGATTTCCCTCGATTCAGTTCCGGCCTTTGCGGAAACAGGTTCACGTCCAATCCGCCGCCCATTGCGTGAGCCAGCGCATGGCCTTTGTCGAACTTGCCCTTGCCCGGCACGTCGATACCACCGCCCAGAAACCCCTGAATCCGCGCCTTGTCGCGTTCATGGCTGCGCGTCGCCGATAGTCCGTAAGCCGCGACCAGCCGGTCATCCACCTTATCGCTGCTCGCCGATGCCTGATCGTACAGAAAAGTGTAGCCATGATCCGGGAATTGCAAGACCGTTGGCTGATGGCTGCTCATGTCGTAATAGGTGGCAATCCACTCGTTTTCGAGTAAGGGTGTCAACTCTTCGACAAGAACGACACCCGAAGCATCGCCGGCAGCTTCGGCAATCCGCCTATAGGGAATTTGAAGCAAATCGGGTAATGACATAAAGGCCTCCTTGTAGACGGGAAAGCTGAAAGAGCGAAGGTCGCTCGGCCAATCAGGCCAAGCAGGGCAAGAACCACGCCCCCTTGTAGGAGCGTGGCTCGCCCGCGACAACCGGCGTCAGGTGAGACACCGCGCAATCGCGGCCAAGGCCGCTCCCACGAAACGGGGTAATCAACGTGTCCCCGCTTCAATCTTATCCAGCACGGCGACGATTTCGTTGCCGCCAGGTTCGACACGGTTCGACCACGGTGCATATCCCGACGCGACGACTTGCAGAGTCGCGCCATTTTCCGTCTCGGCACCGGGAACGCTCAGTTTGAAATGGCCGGTAGCATCGCTTTTCACGCCATGCCCGGCGAGGCTCACTTGAGCGTCGGCCAGCGGATGCCCGGCGGCGGAGCGAACGTAGCCCTGAAACACCGCCTCCCTGGCGCGCACCGCCAGATTCACGCCTTCCCCATCCAGCGTGATGTCCGGCTGGGTAGCCTCGTAACCGGGTATTTCCAGGAGCGCCTCCACGCGCCGCCCCCGGTAAGTGGCGGGGATGCCGCTGAAATAGGCGGCACCGTCGCTGATGGCGGCGCTACGCCGATCACCGCCCAGCTTGAGCACCACCTTGCCGCCATGGAAAGACGCCGCCTGGCCTTCGCGCTGGACGTAAACCGTCACGGCAAAACTCTCATGGTCGGGCACCAATTTGAAACCGAAAATCAGCACCAGAATAAAAGCCACCACCGGCCCGCCCAGTTCCAGCACGCCCCCGAACTGCGTGCCCTTGTAAGTGGCAACCGATTTCATCGTGCCGAACAGGAAAGCCGCCACGCACAACCCCAGCGGAACCAGCACCAGGTAATAGAGCTTGCCGACCAGCCCCAGTTTGACCAGGGTTTCGGCCTGCCACAGCAGCAGAAAAAGAATGAACAGCGCCGCCACGAAGGCGATGGCGGAGATCAGGGCGTAGAAACGAAGATTTGACTTGGTTAGCATGGCGGTTACTTGGGTAATTGGTCGAGATTGGCTTGAACTTTGCGAACATCGGGCGCATATCGCTCCGGATTGCGAACGGCAAACTCGCGGAAAATGCCCAGTGCTTCCTCATAAGCCTTGCGCGCCTCGGCGTAGCGATTCTGGTCACGGTGCAGGACGGCGAGGTTGTTGAGGGTCTTCGCCACATCGGGCCGGTACATGTCGGGGAGGGTGCGGACGATATCCAGCGCTTTTTCATAGCCCTGCCTGGCCTCGGGAAAATGATTCAGTTTTTGGTGAAAAACCGCAAAGCCGAACCAGTTTTCAAAATCATTCGGCAACAGGTTGGTTGCCGCCCCGTAAGCCTTGGCGGCATCGGCGAATTGAAAGCGCAAGGCCAGGAACTGACCGCGCAGCCGGTAATTCCTCGCGGTTTCCTCCTTGATGCGGCGGGCGTCCTCCTCCATTTTCATGGCTTGATCGGCGCTGTCCTGGAGCTTTTTCTCGTTCAATAGGCTCAGTGCTTGGTCCAGCTGGCTGTTCAGGAAAAGTTGGGTTGCTTGCCGGTAGAGCGCGTCGCCGTCGCCGGGTTTGACTGTGGCGAATTGTTTGGCGAGTGCATCGACCATGGCCAGTGCTTGGTCGCGTTCGCGCGCCAAGGCGTCACGCTCCTGCCGGGTCGCCGTACCGGTCTTTTCCAGGTTGGCGAGTTTGCGCTGGTATGACTGAGTGACATTTTCGATGCCCTTGATGCGGTAAAACGCCATCCGCCATTGTTCGCGCTCCGCCTCTTGTGCCAGGATGATGATGAGGGGGTTGGCACCAGCCTCCTTGGGAAGGTTGAGGCCGGCAAGTTGCTCGTAATTGACCACGACCCACCCTTTGGAACGGGCATCCACATCCACCCGGTCATCGGGGTCGAGCTTGGGGAAAGCCAGCTTGAAACGCCCGCTGCTGTCGGTGGCGGTCGGGTTTGCGCCGCGCGAGGCGGAAATCTCCACCATGGACATGGACTCCCCGCCCATCTGATTCCTCTTTACCACCCCGTTCAAGTCGGCTGCGGCGTGGCAATCGAAAACGCTGAAACAGGTGATACTTGCGGCCAGCACGGTTAGACGGCGGGTTAACGAATTTTTCAAAAGTTTTCTCCCGGATAGATTGGTCTCGTCATTGGGCTGAAACAGGAAGGCCGATGTTTACCTGCTTTCCCTGTCTGGCGTGTTGGGGGCGCCACCGCTTACCCCAATATCACCAGTCCATAATCATCACCCCGCCCCCAGTGACGTTTGTTGGTGATTGTAGTCGAGCATGGACTCGCCGTAACCTCGGAATGCCTGGAGATAAAAGCGGGTGTTGTGCCGGAGCGCCCAGGAAATTTCAGCCAGGGCGGAGCCATGCGAAGCGGCCAAACCTCTGGAATCGAGCACGTAGCCGTAAAAGGTCGGCGTGGCGTCGCGTCTCGCCAACGCCCTATTCATCTACTACTTGGGTTTCCGCTGGATATTTCTTGAGCTTGCGCCACAGCGAAGAGCGGTCGATGCCCAGTTGTTGCGCGGCGGCGGTGTGGTTGCCGCCGACTTTTTGCAGCACCCAGCGGATGTATTTCATCTCCTGCTCTTCGAGGATGGGGAGGCGTTCGTTTTCCCTGGTGAAGCCGAGCGGGGCGAGTTCCTGGAGTTCTTCGGGGAGATGCGCCGTTTCGATGGTGGCGCCGTTGCAGACTGCGACGCCGCGTTCGATGAGGTTCTTCAGTTCGCGGATGTTGCCGGGGTAGTCGTGAGCGGCCAGCAGTTCCCGGACTTCGGGCGAGATGCCGGTCACCGGCTTGTTCATCTGGGCGGCGAAGAGGCGCAGGAAATGGTCGGCGAGCAGCGGGGTGATCGTCAACTTTAGTTCGGGCTGGGGACGTGATACCGACCCCGAGGTGGCACCCTATTGCGCCACCAAGTGGGCGATGGAAGGCCTCACCAAAGCGCTCGCCCAGGAACTGCCCGCCGGGATGGCGGCGGTGCCCCTCAATCCCTGCATCATCGACACCGCCATGCTGCGCAGTTGCTTCGGCGGACAGGCGCAGGGCTACCCCAGCGCCGAACAATGGGCGGCCGCCGCCGTACCCTGGCTGCTCGGCCTGGGGCCGCAGGACAACGGCCGCTCGCTGACGGTCGGCGAGACGCATTGATTTCCGGTTAGGGCGTGTTGGCTTGATCCCGCGTGGGGCGCATTAGGCGTAGCCGTAATGCGCCGGATGTTTCATTCGGCGCAATGCCCTTCGGGGATTGCGTTCTACGCGAACTCCTCTGAAAAGTGGCGAAACACTTATCGTAGATGGTGCAGTGGAAAAGACAAACGGGGCGGTGCGACACGCTTTCCTTCCCCCCTCGCCCGATTTTTCGAGCGCTCCCGTTAGCGGCGCGGCAATTCCTCGAATGTGTTGGTCCAGACGTTGAGTACCTGGCCGCCTCCCTGCTTGTTGCCGGTTTCGATCTTCTTGACGGTCTCCAGCTTATTCATATCGATCTTGTAGAGGTTGCCGTCCTTTTCGTTGGAGACGTACCCCCAGCGCCCGTCCTGAGTAAAGGCGACGTGCCCCATCCTTCCCGCGCCGATCTTCAGATCTTTCACGGCCTTGCGCTGGTTGATGTCGATGACGGTGATGACGTTGTTGCCATAGTTGGTGACCACTGCCAGCTTGCCGTCCGGTGTGTTGTAGGTATGGCCGACGCCGTTGCTGGCGGTGGTGAGACGATGCACCAAGCGCTTGGATTGGGTGTCGAAGAAGGCAACCTCGCGGCCGCGGCTGTCCTTGCCTGGACCGCGATTCAACGCCAAAAACAGCTTGCCGTCCTGGGTGAAATTACCGTGATGGGCTTCCGCCACTTCCTCGCCGATAAGCGGCATATCCATCCGGGCGATCACCGGCATCTCGGGCTGGGTGAGGTCATACACCAGTATGCCTGGCGCCGCCTTGTCGTCGCCTTCGTGGACCAGCCAGAGTTCCTTGCCGTCCGGGCTGGGGGCCGGGTAATGGGGCGCACTGGGAACCGCAAAAGTCCGGACGCTCCAGTCACGGGTATCCACCACGACCAGCCGGTTGTCCACCCGGTCCACGTCGAACAGCAGCCGCGAATCGAGGCTCCAGGCGTTGTGCATGGAAGCCACGCCCTTGGCCTCGGCGTTGGCCACGGGTAGGTCGATAACCTTGGCGATTTCGTCGGTTTTCGCATCGAGGAAGGTGATGCGATGCTTTCCTCCGTCCAGCCCCCAGTGATTGATCCCCACCCATTTGCCATCGGGGCTGACTAGGCCATGCTTGGGACGGTTGCCGGTTGCGATGCGTTTGGAGACAGTCTGGCGCTCCAGGTCCAGCACCACTATCTCCTTCTGTCCTTCCGCGGCGCAGCTGACATAGATTTTCTTGGCGTCCGGCGTGGTGCTCGCCAAGGTTCCGCCCTTGCAGGTCTCCAGGGTGGCGGTAACGGTATCCGTTCCCGTATCGACGAAATAGGCGGAGCCGCTGCCATGGAGGTGCACCACGACACTCGGCCACACAACCCGTTGCGCCGCCGGCGCCTGTCCTGCCCACAGCGCCGCTACGACGCAAGCCCATGGCAATGCAGTGAATTTCTTCATATTGACTCTCCCGAATAATGAACGGCTGGCGAGGGCAGGCGCTGCCGCGGACGCCTGACCGGGTCGTGAGGTTCACCACCCGGTCTCGCCGCTTATCCTAGTCGATCCTCTGAGGAAATGTACCTGTTACTTTTTACAGGTATTTCACAATAAGTTGATTGTATTGGTATTTTATTTGTGCAATTCAACGGGGGGCCTCCTCAGCCCTTTCCCTCCGTGTCACGGCATTTCTTCAGCTTGCGCCACAGCGAACTGCGGTCGATGCCCAGTTGTTGCGCGGCGGCGGTGTGGTTGCCGCCGACTTTTTGCAGTACCCAGCGGATGTATTTCATTTCCTGTTCTTCGAGGGTGGGGAGGCGCTCGTTTTCCTTGGCGAAGCCGAGCGGGGCGAGTTCCTGCAATTCTTCGGGGAGATGCGCCGTTTCGATGGTGGCGCCGTTGCAGACTGCGACGCCGCGTTCGATGAGGTTCTTCAGTTCGCGGACGTTGCCGGGGTAGTCGTGAGCGGCCAGCAGTTCCCGGACTTCGGGCGAGATGCCGGTGACCGGCTTGTTCATCTGGGCGGCGAAGAGGCGCAGGAAATGGTCGGCGAGCAGCGGGATGTCGTCCTTGCGCTGCGCCAGCGGGGGGATGCGCAGGGTCACCACGTTGAGGCGGAAATACAGGTCCTGGCGGAACGCGCCGCGCTTCGCCAGTTCGGCGATGTCGCGGTTGGTGGCGGCGATCACCCGGAAATCGACCTTCACCGGGCTGGTCGCGCCGATCCGCAGCACTTCCTTTTCCTGGATGGCGCGCAGCAGCTTGACCTGCATGGCGGGGGAGGTTTCGGTGATTTCGTCGAGGAACAGGGTGCCGCCGCCGGCGGCTTCGATGAGGCCCTTCTTTTGGCTCTGCGCGCCGGTGAACGCTTCCTTTTCGTGGCCGAACAGTTCGTTGGCGAGTAATTCCTCGCTGAAGGCGCCGCAGTTCACCGAAACGTAGGGGCCGTCGTGGCGATCGCTGTTGAGGTGCACGGCGCGGGCGAACAGTTCCTTGCCGGTGCCGGATTCGCCGGTGATGAGGATGCCGCAATCGGTGGGTGCAACCTGCTTGACCAGGTCGAGCTGTTTTTGCATCACGGCGTTCTGGGTGATGATGCGCGTCTTGCCCTGGTAGGTTTCGATCTGTTCGCGGAGCAGCCGGTTTTCGCGGCGCAGGCGGATTTTTTCGAGCGCCTCGCCGACCACCTTGCGCACTTCGTTGAGGCGGAAGGGCTTGGCGATGTAGTAGAAAGCCCCTTGTTTCATGGCTTCCACCGCCGATTCGGCGGTGGCGAAGCTGGTAATCATGATGACTTCCGCATCGGGATGAATGCGCCGGCACTCGCCCAGCAACTGCATGCCGTTGACCTTTTCCATGCGCAGGTCGGTGAGCAGCAGGTCGAACGACATGTCGCGGATCAGCGGCAACGCCGCGCTGCCGCTATTGGCGGTGACCACCTGGTAGCCTTCCTTCTTCATCACCCGTTCGAGATTGCTCAGGGCGATTTCCTCGTCGTCGACGATCAATAGCTTCCAGGGTTTGTTCATGGGTTCCTCGTTTCCGCTTGTCGTGGTTGCGCGGTCCGGCCGTTCGCCGTGCAGGGCAGGCGCACGTGGAAAGCCGCGCCGCCGCCGGGCGGGTTGTCCGCGTAAATGCAGCCGTCGTGTTCATCGACGACCTGGTAGACGATGAAGAGGCCCAGCCCCATGCCCTTGCCGACGTCCTTGGTGGTGAAAAACGGGTCGAAAATGCGCGGCAGCGCCTCCGCCGGAATGCCCGGGCCGCTGTCGGCAATCGCGATGTCGATGGCGGCGCCCTCGATGCGGCAGAGGGGATCGCCCGCCTCGCCGGGGTTGCAGTGGCGCGAGGTGACCGTTACCTGGCCGCGTTCGCCCACCGCTTCCACCGCGTTGCGGATCAGGTTGAGGAAGGCCTGTTGCATGCGCTGCTTGTCGGCATATATCCGCTGCTCCTCGGGGATCTCGATGGTGATCGTTACGCCGCTGGGAATGCCGCCCTTGAGGAAACTCACGGTTTGCCGCAACAGGTCGCCGAGCGCCAGCGCTTCCTTGTTGAACTGGCGATCGCGGGCGAAATCCAGCAAGGTGGTGACGATGTTGCGCGCCCGTTCGCACTGCAGATCGATGCCGTGCAAAAGTTGGCGCTGGTCGTCGAGGTCTGCTGTGCCGAGTTCTTCCTGGAGGATCTGGCAGGACGACCAGATGTTGGTGAGCGGGTTGTTGAGTTCGTGCGCCACGCCGGCCAGCATGGTGCCCAGGGCCGCCAGTTTTTCCGAGCGCAGCAGGTGCTTTTGGCGCAATTCGAGTTCGTGCAGCATGTGGTTGAAGGCGTCGGTGATCCGCACCAGTTCGCGATCCGGCGAGGGCGGCGGCAGTTTGTCGCGCTTGCCGCTGGAAACCGCGTCGACGTTGCGTTCCATCTGCTTGAGGGGCTGCGCCACGCTGCGCGACAGCGCCTGCCCCACCGCAATCATCAGCAAGGCCAGGGCGACGATGACGACCACCAGGATGTGGCGGAAGCTCGATAGGGTGGCTCTCACCAGGCGCCGCTCGGTGGCGGCCATTTCTTCGGCGATGGTGACGATCTCCTTGCCGGCGTTGCGCACCTGGCCTTCCAGCTTGGCCTGGAGTGGCGAATGAGCGGTGGCGGCGCGGGCATATGCCTGCATTAGTTCGCCGTAGCGCTCCAGTTCGCCGCGCAAGGTAGCGAGGCGCTGCGGGGCTTCCACCAGCGCGAAAGTTCCGCTATCGCGATTCAGCATGTCGTGCAGCAGAGCGACGTAATGGGCGTTTTCCTGGAAATCGGCATCCTGGCGATGCAGGAAGAAATTTCGCTCGAAGCGGCGGATTTCCAGGGCGCTGTCGAAAAGTTCCGAGACCCGCTCGCCGAGCAGGATTTTCTCCTCGACCGATTTGAGTTCCTCGAAGGTGAACAGGGAAATCCCCAGGATCAGGATGGCGATCACGAAGTAGGCAAGGGTGATCTTCAGGCGTAGCGAGGTGGGGAGGGCAAGGGTCATCGTCAGTCACTCGGTCGAAAAAACGTTGGAATTTGCAACGCGCCTGGGTAGACCGACAACATCCGCAACAAGTTCAACTTGGCATTAACTTTCAGGGTGTTGCGGATTTTTGCGAAATTTCTGGTGTTGCAGAATAAAACGCCTGACATGAATGCCGTGTCTGATTTCTGAAGGGGAAAAGCCGGGATTTCAAGGGCTTGGCGAAACTGGCACAGGGCATGCAATGCATCAGTGCGGCAGACTGCCTAGACGAGAAAGCATTCACCATGAAATCACTGGCACTAACCCTGCGCAGGGTCTTTTGCGCGCTGGAATTCGCCAATGTCGAAAACCTCCGTGACTTGAACAACCTGCTGGATCGGCATGATGGCCTCCAAAAAAATCCACCGCCCCCGACCTCACGCAGCGGGGAAGATAGCCAGGATGTCAGGGCATGCAACGTCTATTACCTGCCCGCCCGGTAAAGCGGCGCGTTCCCCAAACAAAACCCTCTCAACCCCTGGTTATTCGGAAAAATCATAGTGAGTTCGGCAGCCTACCTAACCCCTTTTTTCAAGCGTTTCAATTTTCGTAGCGAAAATCTCAAGGACGACTTCATCGCCGGCGTAACGGTGTCGCTGGTGGCGATCCCGCAATCCCTCGCCTATGCGCAACTGGCCGGGGTGCCGGCTTATTACGGCCTGTACGCGGCGCTGCTGCCGACCATCGTCGGCGCGCTGTTCGGCTCGTCGCGCCAGCTTTCCACCGGCCCGGTGGCGATGACCTCGCTGCTCACCGCAGCCAGCGTCGCGCCGCTCGCCGCCCACGGCAGCGATATGTTCTATGCCTACGTAGTGCTGCTGGCGTTGTTGTCGGGGCTGTTCCAGATCGGCTTCGGCGTGCTGCGCATGGGCGTGCTGCTTAATTTCCTGTCCCAGCCGGTGCTGATGGGCTTCATCAACGCCGCCGCGCTGATTATCGGCCTGTCGCAATTGCCCGCGCTATTGGGGGTGTCGTCGGCGCAGTCCGAGCATTTCCTGGTCGATATCTGGCAGGTGCTGACGCACGTCGATACCTTGCACGAATTATCTTTCGGCTTCGGGGTGTCGGCGATCCTGCTGCTGTTCGCCTTCAAGCGCTTCGCGCCGAAATTGCCGGGGGTGCTGATTACCGTGTCGTTGCTGACGTGGGCCAGCTATGCCCTGAATTTCGCTGAACTGGGCGGCAAAGTGGTGGGCGTGGTGCCTCAGGGGCTGCCCTCGTTGAGCGTGCCGGGCATGAATCTTCATGCCATCGTGGAATTACTGCCGGCGGCGTTCGTGATCGCCCTGATTAGCTTCATGGAAGCGATGTCGAGCGCCAAGGTGATCGCCATCAAGACCCGCCAGCCGTGGGACGAGAACCAGGAGTTGATCGGCCAGGGACTGGCGAAAGTGGCGGCGGCTTTCTGTCACGCCATGCCGGTGAGCGGCTCGTTTTCCCGCTCCGCGCTGAATCTCGCCTCGGAGGCGAAAACCGGCCTGTCCTCGGTGATTTCGGCGGTATTCGTGCTGCTCACCCTACTGTTCTTCACCTCCGTGCTGTATCACTTGCCCAAGCCGGTGCTCGCCGCGATCATCATGATGGCGGTGGTGGGACTCATCAATTTCCGGGTGATCTTCAAGGCGTGGCGCGCCAATCGCGACGACGGCATTGCCGGCGCGGTGACCTTCGTCGCCACCCTGCTGTTCGCGCCCAACATCCAGAACGGTATCGTCACCGGGATCATGCTGTCCCTGGCGCTGCTGCTGTACCGCATGATGCGCCCGCGCATCGTCACCCTCGGCATGGATAGCACTTCCGGCCTGCGCGACAGCCATCGCCACGAAGACTTGACTCCGTTGCCCGCGCAACTAGGGGCGATCCGCTTCGACGGCGCGCTGCGCTTCGTCAATGTATCCTACTTCGAGGACGCCCTGCTCAAGCTGGAGCGCGGCAAGCCGGACTTGGCGTGCATCCTCATCAAGAGTAGCGGGATCAATTGCCTGGACGCCTCGGGGGTGGACATGCTCGCCAACCTGGTCAACCGTTTCAAGAGCAACGGCATCACCTTGGTATTCAGCGGCTTGAAGAAGCAGGTGCGGGAGGTCATGGACCGTACCGGCCTCACCGAGCAGATCGGGGAAGGCAACCTGTTCGCCAGCGACGGGGAGGCCTTGAACCAGCTCTTGCAACGTCTGGCTTGACGGGACGGGGCGATGTTCAGGCAACCCGCCGGCGGGGCTTATTTCAATTGGGCGCGGCTACTCCATCTCCAGCTCGTAGCGCTTCAGCTTGCGCCACAGCGACACCCGGTCGATGCCCAACGCCTGCGCGGCGAGGGTCTGGTTGCCCTTGGTTTCGCTGAGCACCCAGCGGATGTAGTCCTTCTCCTGTTCTTCCATGGTGAGGATGCGCCCGTCCTTGCGGCGGAAGGTGCGGATGGTCAGTTCGCGCAGGTCGTCGGGAAGCTGGGCGGTGTCGATGAGGTTGCCGGTGGTGATGGCGACGCCGCGTTCGATGATGTTTTCCAGTTCGCGGACGTTGCCGGGAAAATCGTAGGTCTTGAGCAGTTCCAGGGTTTCCGGGGTGATTTCGCTGACGTCGCGCTTCATCAGGGTGGCGAAGCGCTTCAGGAAGTAGTAGCTCAGCAGGGGAATGTCTTCCTTGCGCTGCGACAGCGGCGGCACCACCAGGTTGACCACATTGAGGCGGAAATACAGGTCCTGGCGGAAATCGCCGCTCCTCACGGTGTCCTGGATATCGCGGTTGGTGGCGGCGACGAAGCGCACGTCGACCTTGATGGGCGTGGTGCCGCCCAGGCGCAGCACTTCCTTTTCCTGGATCACGCGCAGCAGCTTGACCTGCATGGAGGGCGGCATCTCGGTAATTTCGTCGAGAAAGAGGGTGCCTCCTGCGGCGCTTTCGAGCAGCCCTTTCTTGTCGCCGGCCGCACCGGTGAAGGCGCCCTTGTCGTGGCCGAACAACTCGTTGCCCAGCAGTTCCTCGCTGAACGCGCCGCAGTTCACCGCCAGGAACGGCCCTTCGGCACGGGCGCTGTGGTAATGCACGTATTTGGCGAAAAGCTCCTTGCCGGTGCCGGATTCGCCGGTAATCAGCACGTTGCAGTCGGTGGGGGCGATCTGGCGCGCCGTTTCCAGGAGCTTTTGCATGCGCGTGTCCTGGGTGATGATGCGCACCTTGCCCTGGTAGGTTTCGATCTGCTCGCGCAACTGGCGGTTTTCGCGCTTGAGGCGGATTTTCTCCAGCGCTTCGGCCACCACCTTGCGCACCTCGTCGAGGCGAAAGGGCTTGGCGATGTAGTGGAAAGCTCCGTGTTTCATGGCTTCCACCGCCGATTCCAGGGTGGCGAAGCCGGTAATCATGATGACTTCGGTATCCGGGCAGGTGGCGCGGCATTTCTGGAGGATTTGCATGCCGTCGACCTTTTCCATGCGCAGGTCGGTGAGCACCACGTCGAAGGTTTCACTTTCCAGGTGTCCCAGCGCGTTGGCGCCGGATTGAGTGGCGACCACCTGGTAGCCTTCCTTTTTCATGACGTGTTCGAGATTGCGCAAGGCGACTTTTTCGTCGTCGACGATCAGCAATTTTCCGGGCGATGCCATGGTACGGTTCCTTTATTGTTGTCCGGGCGGCGCGTGGAGCGCCTCCTCGTGATGATATTGCGGCAGGCGGATGAGAAAGGTGGTGCCGCGCTCCGCCGCACTCTGCACTTCGATGCAGCCGCCATGTTCTTCGATGATTTCGTGGACGATGAATAGCCCCAGCCCCGATCCCTTGCCGACGTCCTTGGTTGTGAAAAAGGGGTCGAAAACCCGTTCCAGCAATTCTGCCGGGATGCCGTGGCCATTGTCACGCACTTCTATCAGCACATGCTCGCCGCTCGGGTCGCACTGTCCGCCGCCGACGAATCCCGCCCCGCGTTCCTCGGAAAAGCGCGCCAGACCTGCGCGGATGACTATCTCGCCGGCCCCTTCTAGCGCTTCCAGGGCGTTCTGGACGAGATTGAGGAGGACTTGCTGGAGGCGCTGGCGGTCGCCGGCCACGGCGGCGCCGGGTGCCACTTCGCTGGTGACGGCGACGCGGGTGGGAATCTGGCCCTTGACCAAGCTGAGGGTGGCGCCGATCAGTTCCGCCAGGTCGACACGTTCGCGGCGGAACGCCCGGTCGCGCGAGAAATCCAGGAGAGTACGCACGATGTTGCGCGCCCGCAGGGTTTCGCTGTCGATCTGGGCGAGCATTTCGCGGTTGAATTCGGGATCGCCGTCGTCCATGTCTTCCAGCAAGATCTGGCAGGAACTGGAAATATTGGAAAGCGGGTTGTTGAGTTCATGAGCCACGCCGGACAGCAGGGTGCCCAGCGAAGCGAGTTTTTCCGAGCGCAGCAGATGTTTCTGGCGCAGGTCGAGTTCCTGCATCACGTGGTTGAAGGCCTCGGTCAGCGACACGATTTCCCGGTCGCCGCTGCCGATATCGAGGTGCGCGAGGCGCCCGCCGGCGATGGCTTCCATGCTGTCTTCCAGGCGCTTCAAGGGGCGCGTCACCATGCGCGACAGCACCTGTCCGGCGACCACGAACAGGACGATCAGCACGGCGATGGAAAACACCAGCTTGATGCGGTGCTGCTCCAGTGCGCCGCGCAGGGCGCCGCGCTCGGTGGAGGCCAGTTCCTCGGCGATGGTGACGATTTTCTTGCCGGCGCCGCGGATGGCGTTCTCGCTTTGCGCGGCGCTGCCGGGCGCGGTTTCCGGCAAGCCCCGGTAGTCCGCCATGAGTTGCGCGTAGCGATCCAATTCGCCGCTCAGCGCGGCGATTTTGTCGGGCGCGGCAAGCAGGGCGAATTCGCCGGGGTTGTCGCGCAGGATCTGTTTGGCGAGTCCCACGAAGGCGGCGTGTTCGCCCCAGTCGGCGTCCTGGTGGTAGAGGAACAGGTTTTTTTCGAAGCGGCGCATTTCCAGGGTGGCGTCGAAGAACTCGGAAATGCGCGCCCCGGCCAGGGTTTTTTGCTCGATCAGGCGCAGTTCGACGAACGCGAACAGGGACAGGCCCACCACCAGGGTGCCGATGACGTAATAGCCGAGGGTGATTTTCTGGCGCAACGAATCCATGTCGTCATTCTACCGGCCGGAGTTGCAAATTGAAACGATAGGCTGCAAAGATGTAACAATCCGGTTCAGGGCTGTGAAAATAGCGGGTTAGCCGCCTTTCAAAGCCGAGTTGTTGCGTTTTGCAATGCGCATAGAGAAAGGCCGCTTGCCGGCAGTTTGCGGTATTTGCTTTGCAAAACATATCATTGCGTGTGCTTGTTGGTTGTGGCACGGATACTGCTTTTAGGAAGCCCGCTGACAGCTATTTCGAGTTTGAAAGGGTTCGCAACCATGATGTCGTATTTGAAAAAAATGAAAGCCCTGTGGCTTGCCTTTGCCGATAGTCGGCCCGATGAAGTGCGGTTTACGCGCGGGCTGGTGACGCGCAGCACGGTGGTGGCGCAGGGCAAGGCGGCGACGCGCGGCAAGCTGGTTGCAGCAGCGGTGGTCCCGTCCGAAAGAAAATCCGCGCAGATTTTGCTGTTCCCGGTTTCGTTGGGCTGAAGCCGGGCTTATCCGGAATTTTTCGTGGCGTTTCCTCCGCGCAAGGTGTTATTGGCTGCCCGGGAAGAGCATCTCGCTCCACGCCTGTTCTCGTCCGCGTCCAGCTTGGCGAAGCGTATGAGCGCGGGGCTGGAAATCCTGATGCAGGCGGATAGGGAGTCGCCGCCGGAAATCGACGCCGGGCAGGCGCGGCACTTGCAGGAAGAAGGGATAGCGTACCGCCTCACGTGTCGGGCGGCGCTTTCCGCCCAGGACGTGGTGCGTTACGCCAATACCCACGAGTGCGTGGTGTGCGTGGTGATCGATGCCCCGGAAAACTGGGGTGGCGCGTCCGCAGTATGGGAAAAACTGGCCTGCCCGTTGGTGGTGACGGCACAAAACCCGTCCGCTCCCATAGCCGGGAACGGCTGAATGTTTAATAGAATTAACTAGACGGATCATTTTCGACCCTTATGACGATCAAGAAATTTTTTCCTTTTCTGAACTGGTTTCCCTTGCGCGGCACTCAAGTGCGCGCCGACCTGATCGCCGGCATCACCGTGGCGCTGGTGCTGATCCCGCAGTCCATGGCGTATGCCCAGTTGGCCGGGTTGCCGGCTTATTACGGGCTGTACGCGGCGTTCCTGCCGGGGATGATCGCGGCTTTGTGGGGGTCTTCCGCGCAACTCGCCACCGGGCCGGTGGCGGTCGCTTCCTTGCTGACCGCATCGGCGCTGGCGCCGCTGGCGGCAAGCGGTTCCGAACAGTTCGTCGCGCTGGCGATCCTGCTTGCCCTGCTGGTGGGGCTGGTGCAATTGACGCTGGGCATCTTCAAGCTCGGGGTGGTGGTGAATTTCCTCTCCCATCCGGTGATCGTCGGTTTCACCAACGCCGCCGCCATCATCATCGGCTTGTCCCAGCTCAACAAGCTGTTCGGCGTGTCGATGGGGCGCAGCGAACATTTCATTCAGGATATCTGGGGGGTGTTGCAGCAGATCGGCGAAACCCATCTTCCCACCCTGGCGATGGGCGTGTCGGCCTTTGCCATCATGTGGGGGCTGAAAAAATACGCGCCCAAGATGCCGGGGGTGCTGATCGCCGTGACCATCACCACCGTGGCAAGCTGGACCATCGGCTTCGAGCATAACGGCAAGGGGAAAATCGAGGAGATCGTCGATACCGAGGTGCAGGCGCTGGCCAGCGAATTTTCCCAGAACGAGATGCGCATCGACGAGGTCAACAAGCGCATCGGCGCCAAATCGACGGAATTGAAGCAGCAGCGGAAGGGTCACGAAGACGCCAACCAGCGCACTGCCGCGCTGAATTACGAAATCGAGTTGCTCAAGCTGGAACTGAAGGATGCCGAGGGCGAGAATCGCAAGACCAGCCGCGCCCTGCGCAAGTTCATTTTCGAACAGACGCTGGCTTCCGACGGGCAGCCTTCCAAGCTCTATCTGGCGGGCCAGGTGCCGGCGGGTGAAAAATCCGACGGCTATCGCTGGCGTATCAAGAAGGTCAGCAAGGGCGAACTGAAACTGGTCGGCGGCGGCGAAGTGGTGGGGGGCATTCCCTCCGGTTTGCCCAAGGTCGATTTGCCCAAGATGAACTGGGATACCATCATGTCTTTGCTGTCCAGCGCGCTGGTAATCTCCCTGGTGGGCTTCATGGAGGCGATTTCCATCGCCAAGGCGATGGCTGCCAAGACCAAGGAGCGCATCGATCCCAACCAGGAATTGCTGGGTCAGGGGCTGGCCAACATCGTCGGCAGTTTCAGCCAGTCTTTCCCGGTTTCCGGCTCGTTCTCGCGCTCGGCGGTAAACCTCAACGCCGGGGCGAAAACCGGCATGTCGTCGGTGTTCGCCGGGCTGATCGTGCTGGTTACCCTGCTCTTCCTCACGCCCCTGCTCTATCACCTGCCGCAGGCGGTGCTGGCGGCGGTGATCATGATGGCGGTGATCGGCCTGGTGAATTTCAAGGCGATCAAGCACGCCTGGCACGCCCACAAGCATGACGGCATCGCCGCCGTGGTGACCTTCGTCGCCACCCTGGCTTTCGCCCCGCATCTCGACAACGGCATCATGGCCGGTGCCGGGCTGGCGATCATTCTCTACCTGTACCGCACCATGTCGCCGCGCGTCGCGATTCTCGGGCGTTACTCCGACGGCACCCTGCGCGACGCCAAGATCAACAACCTGCCGGTCAGCGACTACATCATCGCCATCCGCTACGACGGTTCGCTGTATTTCGCCAATGTGCCGTATTTCGAGGACACCATTCTGGAAGCGGTATCGAACAGCCCCATGGCCAGCCACCTGCTGATCGTCGGCGACGGCATCAACCAGCTTGACGCATCCGGCGAGGAAGTGATCCATCATCTCGCCCAGCGCTTGCGTTCCAGCGGCGTGAAGCTGGTTTTCAGCGGCCTCAAGAAGCAGGTGCTGGACGTCATGCGCCACACCGGTCTGTTCGACTACATCGGCCAGGAGTGTATTTTCGCGAACGAGGATATCGCCCTGGAGGCGATCTACGCCGAGGTGCTGGCGGCCGATCCCAATGCCCAATGCCGCCTAATGAAGCAGGCCGCATGAGGGTTGGAATTTATGTTATCTTTTCAGCAAAAATAAAATAGGAAATCAGGGAGTGGGACATTTAGCAGGTTTTTTGCCGATTGATC
Source organism: Sulfuricella sp. (assembly GCA_018336195.1). Lineage (GTDB taxonomy): Bacteria > Pseudomonadota > Gammaproteobacteria > Burkholderiales > Sulfuricellaceae > JAGXQV01. Next base: position 57,887 of record JAGXQV010000051.1, read on the forward strand.
TGGCCGGCGGCGTGGTAGCGTACTGGCTGATATTGGCGTTTGTCGCCTTGGCGTTGCAGGGGCAACCACGCCTGATTTGCCGGTTGCTGTTCCCGGCGGGGGCCGTCGGTGCCCTGGTGCTGGCGGCGGTTGGTCTGGCGGCGCTGGAGTCGGCGCCCGGCGCGATGGTGCTGCCGCTCGGGCTGCCGGACTTGCCGTTCCACCTGCGTCTCGATTCGTTGTCGGCGTTTTTCCTGTTTCTGCTGGGGGCTGCAGCCATCGGCATATCCCTGTACTCCGCCGGCTATTTCCGCGACATGGAAGGCAGCACGCTCGGCCTGCTGTGCTTCGAATACCATTTGTTCCTCGCCGCCATGGCGCTGGTATTCATGGCCGACGACGCCTATCTGTTTATGGTGGCATGGGAAACCATGGCACTGTCTTCCTATTTCCTGGTGACCACCGACCACAACGTCCCGGAAATCCGCCGCGCCGGCTTCCTTTACCTGCTGATCGCCCACGTCGGCGCAATCAGCATCCTGCTGTGCTTCGGTGTCATGCAGGGCGGCCATGCCGTGGGCGGCTACACCTTCGCCGCGATGCGCGAGGCGCATTTGAGCGGCACCTGGGCAAGCATCACCTTCCTCCTGGCGTTGTTCGGCTTCGGCGCCAAGGCGGGTATCCTGCCGCTTCACGCCTGGTTGCCGGAAGCCCATCCCGCCGCCCCTTCGCCGGTATCGGCGATGATGAGCGGGATCATGCTGAAAACGGCGATCTACGGCATTCTGCGCGTGACTTTCGATCTGCTCGACGTGCAATTGTGGTGGTGGGGCGCGCTGGCTCTCACGCTGGGGCTGGTCACCGCGCTGTTCGGGGTGCTGTTCGCCACCGTCCAGTCCGACATGAAACGCCTGCTCGCCTATTCGTCGATCGAGAACGTCGGCATCATCGTTACCGGCATCGGCCTAACCATCATTTTCCACAGCTTCCACAAGGATGGCGTGGCGGCATTGGCGTTGACCGCTACCCTTTACCACGCGCTCAACCACGCCTTTTTCAAGGGCTTGTTGTTCCTCGGCACCGGCTCGGTACTCCACGCCACCGGCGAACGCCACCTCGGCAAGCTGGGCGGCCTGATCCACCGGATGCCCAAAGTGGCCCTGCTCACCTTGGTGGGCGTGCTGGCGATTTCCGGCCTGCCGCCGCTCAACGGCTTCGTTTCGGAATGGCTGATGCTGCAGGCTTTCCTGCTCTCGCCGGGCTTGCCCCACTCCTACCTCAACATGATGATCCCGGTGGCGGCCGCCGCCTTGGCGCTGGCCGGCGCGCTGGCGGCCTACGCGATGGTCAAGTTCTACGGGGTGATCTTCCTCGGCCAGCCGCGCGAGGAGAGCCTCAAGGACGCCCACGACGCCGGGATCTGGGAGCGCATCGGGATGACTTGGCTGGCTGCAGGCTGCTTGGTGCTGGGCTTGCTGCCGATGATGGTGGTTTTACAGATCGACAACGTGTCGCGCCTTCTGGTCGGTGCGGACCTGGGCAGCAGCGCCGCCAGTGCCGGCCTGCTGTGGCTGACCCCGGTGGCGGAGGAGCGCGCCAGCTACAGCCCGGTCATCCTGTTCGGCATTATTCTGGTGGGCCTGGCGTTCACCTTCATCGCGGTGCGCAAGTTCTACCATGGCCGGGTGCGCCGCAGCGACGCCTGGGACTGCGGTTATCCCGAGCAGACCTCGCGGATGCAGGACAGCGCCGAAGGTTTCGGTCAGCCGATCCGCCAGATTTTCGAGTTCTTCTTCGGCATCGTCCGCGAAGTGCCCAGCCCTTTCGACAAGAAACCGCGTTACCACGGGGAGACCAGCGACCTCTTGTGGGAATGGCTGTATCTGCCGTTGGCGCGCTTGGTGGAGTGGGTGTCGAGCCTGTTCGGCAAATTGCAGCATGGCCGCATCCACATTTACCTGATGTATAGCTTTTTGACTTTGCTGGCCTTGCTGGCGTTTATCCGATGAGTATCTCAACCCTTCTTTTCCAACTTTTCCAGGACACCGTGGTGGTGCTGTTGGCGCCGCTCCTGATGGGCTGGGTCAACCAGTGCCGCGCCTGGATGCAGGGGCGTAGCGGTGCCGGCCTGTGGCAGCCCTACCGCACCCTGATTAAACTCTTCAAGAAGGACGCGGTGCTGGCGCATAACGCCTCGCCGCTGTTCCGCCACACGCCTTACCTGCTGTTCGTCTGCATGTGGCTGGCGGCGGCGCTGGTGCCGGTGGTGGCCACCGATTTGCCCCTGTCGCCGGCGGTGGACGTGATCGCCCTGGTAGGAATTTTCGCCCTGGCGCGGGTGTTCATCGCCTTGGCGGCCATGGACATCGGCACCTCCTTCGGCACCCTCGGGGCGCGCCGCGAAATGCTGGTGTCGTTCCTCGCCGAACCGGCGCTGTTGATGGTGTTCTTCACCGCTTCGCTAATCAGCCATTCGACCTCGCTGACCACCATCGTCGAACAGTTCGCCCACAAGGAAATCGTGCTTTACCCGAGCATGGCCTTCGCCGGGGTGGCCTTCCTGATGGTGCTGCTCGCCGAGAATGCCCGCATCCCGGTGGATAACCCCTCCACCCACCTCGAACTGACCATGATCCACGAGGCGATGATCCTCGAATACTCGGCGCGCCACCTGGCGCTGATCGAGTGGGCGGCAAGCATCAAGCTGTTTGCCTATATCACCATCGGCATCGCCCTGTTCATGCCGTGGGGCATCGCCGAAGCCGGCAACTGGGGAGCCTTGCCCCTGGCGGTAGCGGTGCTGGCGGTGAAATTGCTCGCCTGCGGCTTCGGACTGGCGTTGCTGGAGACCATCTCCGCCAAGCTGCGCATCTTCCGCGCCCCGGAGTTCCTGGGTACCGCCTTCCTGCTGGCGGTGCTCGGCATGTTGATCCATTTCCTGCTGGAGAGCTGACAGTCATGATGATCCCTTTCTCCAGCCAACTCATTAATCTGTGCGCCGCACTGTTGTTGCTGATCGCCTTCGGCATGTTGTCGCAGCGCCGGGTGCTGTCGCTCATCAACCTGTTCGCCTGGCAGGGATTGGTGCTGTCGGTGGCGACCTTCATCGTCGCCTGGTCGTCGCACCAGCATCACCTGTATTACTCGGCGGGCCTGACCCTGCTGCTCAAGGTGATGATCCTGCCGTGGATATTGCATCGCCTGATCCGCAAGCTCAACGTCAAGTGGGACGTCGAAACGCTCATCAACATCCCCACCACCATGCTGTTCGGCATTGTCCTGGTGATTTTCGCCTTCAACCTGGCCGCGCCGATTTCGCAGATGGCCAGCACCATCGCCAAGAGTACCCTGGGCATCGCCATGGCGAGCGTGCTGCTGTCGTTTCTGATGATGATTACGCGCAGCAAGGCGGTGCCGCAGGTGATCGGCTTCCTGGCCATGGAAAACGGCCTGTTCTTCGCCGCCACCAGCGCCACTTACGGGATGCCGATGGTGGTCGAACTGGGCATCGCGCTGGACGTGCTGGTCGGCATGGTGATTCTGGGCATCTTCTTCTTCCAGATTCGCGAGACCTTCGACAGCCTGGATTTGAAACACATGGAAAAACTGAAGGAAGAGTAAGAAAAAAACAGTGTTTAGTTTTGAGTGTTTAGTGTTGAGTTATGGATGCGCTGCGCGCAACCGGATCGAACCTAAACCGCCGCGAAGCGGCACCTTAACTAAGCACTCAACACTAAAAACTCAACACTGAATTGCATATATGGAAATTTTTTTAGTTCTCTTTATTCCCCTCGCCGGCGGCCTGCTGCTGGCGTTGTTCGGCCATCGTTCCTACGCGGCCGGGCTGAATACCTGGATGAGTTTCGCCACCTTCCTCGCCTCGATAGTGCTGACGGTAAAAGTGATTTCCGGCGGCCCGATGCTGGTAATGGACGAGTTGTTTTTCGTCGATCCCTTCAACGTGTTCCTGGTGGCGCTGACCGCTTTCGTGGCTTTCACCACCGCGATGTTCTCGCGCCCCTACATGTTGATCGAACAGCATCACGGCAAGCTGACCATCCCTCGCCTGCGCCTTTACTACAGCATGTACCAGTTGTTCACCTGCACCATGCTGGTGGCGCTGCTCACCAACAACCTGGGCATCCTGTGGGTGGCGATGGAGGCGGCGACCCTGACCACCGTGCTGCTGGTGTCGCTGTATCGCACCCCGGCCAGCCTGGAAGCGGCGTGGAAATACTTCATCCTGTGCGGCGTGGGCATCGCCCAAGCGCTGTTCGGCACCATCCTGCTGTATTTCGCCGCCGAAAAAGTGCTCGGTGCAGGCGGCACGGCGCTGCTGTGGACGCACCTCGACGCGGTCAAGGGCGACCTCGAACCCACCGTGCTGTCGCTGGCATTCGTGTTCCTGCTGGTCGGTTACGGCACCAAGGTCGGTCTGGCGCCGCTCCATAACTGGCTGCCCGACGCTCATGCCGAAGGCCCGACCCCGGTATCGGCGGTGCTTTCCGGGCTGCTGCTGAACGTTGCCCTGTACGCGGTGGTGCGCACCAAGGTGCTGGTCGACGGCGCGCTGGACAGCCATTTCGCCGGCAACCTGATGATGGGCTTCGGCCTGCTGTCGGTGGTGATGGCGGCGTTCTTCCTGTCGCGGCAGAAGGACATCAAGCGGATGTTCGCCTATTCCTCCATCGAGCATATGGGGCTGATGACCTTCGCCTTCGGCATGGGCGGACCGGTGGCGACCTTCGCCGGGATGCTGCACATGACCGTGCATAGCTTGACCAAGTCGGCGATCTTCTTCGCCGTCGGTCATGCCGCGCAAAATGCCGGCACCCAGATCATGGACAACATTCGCGGCTTGATCCGCCATACCCCGTCGGTAGGCTGGGGGCTGACCATCGGCACCCTGGCGATCCTCGGGATGCCACCGTTCGGCGTGTTCGCCAGCGAATTCCTGATTATCACCACCGCCATGCATTCCTACCCGTGGGCCACCCCGTTCCTGTTGGTCGCGCTGGGCGTGGCGTTCGCCGCGGTGTTCAGCAAGGTGCAGCCGATGGTGTTCGGCGAGCCGAACGAGGCCAAGCTGCCGCATCCGCCCGCCCTGATCCCGGTATTCGTGCATCTCGGGTTGGTACTGATGTTGGGCCTGTACATTCCGCCCTACCTGGCCGACTGGTACCGTCAGGCGGCGGCGTTGATCGGGTGAAATCATGATAAACAAACGTAGCCCGGATGGAGCGTCGCGGAATCCGGGGCCGCCGCGAGGCGGAAAAAATGACTGGAACGCCACCTATGCGCCCTATTCGGGCGCTCCCGGATTCCGCATGGCTTCATCCGGGCTACAAGTGCCAGGCGGCGGCGTTGATCGGGTTAAATCATGACTATCGAATTCAAAGACATCGGGGTATCCCTGCAACCGCTGCACAGTGCCATGCCGATTTGGCGCGGCGTGGTAACGGCGGAAGCTTATCGCCAACTGTGCGAGCAGGTGCACCACCAGGGCGGACGCCTGATGGCGCTATGGGGCTGCGACGAGCGCCCGCGCGGCGGACATTTCACCGTGCATGTGGCGCTGGCCGCCCAGCCCGGCCTGTATGCCCTGAAATTGCCGCTGGAAGCCGGACAGGACAGTTTTCCCGACATTAGCGACCTGTTTCCCGCCGCCAACCGTATGCAGCGTGCCGTTGCCGACTTGCTCGGCGTTCATGCCGCAGGCGCCGACGATAGTCGCAAGTGGCTGCGCCATGGCGGCTGGCGTGAAGGCAGCTATCCGCTACGCAAGGATTTCGACGGCCAATATTTCAGCCCGACGCTTACCGACGCTTACCCCTTCGTCCAGGTGGAAGGCGACGGCGTCCACGAAATTCCGGTCGGCCCGGTTCACGCCGGCACCATCGAGCCCGGCCATTTCCGCTTTTCGATCATCGGCGAGCGGGTGCTGCGCCTCGAAGAGCGCATGGGTTATAAGCACAAGGGTATCGAAAAACGTTTTGAAAGCCTGACGCCCGTCGACGGGGCGAAGCTCGCCGGGCGGGTCAGCGGCGACACCACGGTGGCCTATGCCTGGGCTTACACCATGGCGCTGGAAAGCCTCTCCGAATTTACCCCGCCGCCGCGCGCGGTGTGGCTGCGCGCCCTGTTCCTGGAGTTGGAGCGCATCCACAACCACCTCGGTGACCTCGGCTACCTCGGCAACGACGTCGCGCTGGCCTTCGGCTTCGCCCAGTTCTGGCGGCTCAAGGAAGACGCGCTGCGGATGAATATGGAATTGTTCGGCCACCGCTACCTGATGGACAAGATCATCCCCGGCGGGGTGGCCTGCGACATTACCCACCTCGGTTCGCAGCGGCTGCGCGACGGATTGACGGCGATCGAGCGCGAAGTCCATATACTCAAGGAAATCTACGACGAACACGCCGGCGTGCAGGACCGTTTCCTCACCACCGGGCGCGTCACCCCGGCGCTCGCCGCCAAACTGGGGCTGACCGGTTTGCCGGGGCGCGCCAGCGGCCAGGCGTGGGACTTGCGCGCCCAATACCCGTGTGCGCCCTACGACCAGCTCGACGTGCGCATGGCGACCCATCGCAACGGCGACGTGGCGGCGCGGGTGACGGTGCGCTTCGAGGAAGTGTTCGAATCGATCCGCCTCATCAACCTGATTCTCGACCGTATGCCGCCCGGCGAATTGCACTTCGACGTGCCGCCGGCACCCGACAACGCTTTCGCCATCGGCTGGGTGGAAGGCTGGCGCGGGGAAATCCTGGTAGCGCTGCACAGCGGCGCCAACGACACCCTGTACCGCGTCCATCCCCACGACCCGTCGTGGCAAAACTGGCCGGTGCTGGAACACGCCATCATCGGCAATATCGTGCCGGATTTCCCGCTTATCAATAAGTCGTTCAACCTGAGCTATACCGGGGTGGATTTGTAATGTACCAAATTCTTAAGCAGATGCTGAAAACCGGCATCAACACCGAAACCCCGCCGCTGGCGGACGAGTCGTTGCGCGTCGGCGACCAGGAAATTCGTGCCGACATCCTCAAGGTCTTCGGCGGCGCGCTGGCGATCCGCCACGTCGATGCCGGCTCGTGCAACGGCTGCGAACTGGAAATCCACTGCGTCAACAACCCCTATTACAACATCGAAGGGCTGGGCATCCACTTCGTCGCCAGCCCGCGCCACGCCGACATGTTGCTGGTCACCGGCCCGGTCGCCCGGCACATGGAAACCGCCCTGAAACGCACCTACGACGCTACCCCCGAACCCAAGCTGGTAGTGGCGGTCGGCGACTGCGGCTGCAACGGCGGGATCTTCGGCGAGAGCTATGCGAGTTGCGGACAAATTTCCAACGTCATCCCGGTGGACGTCGCAGTACCCGGCTGCCCCCCGACCCCCACCGCCATCCTCCAAGCCATCCTAACCGCCGTCTCGGCAAAGCCGGTGAAGTAGTCCGCCCCACCCCCTCGAAGAGAAACCGGTGCCGCGCCGCTGATGCCCCTGTGGGAGCGCCGCCCCGGCGCGGTGCTTCGGCTTCGACCGACGTCCGCCCTGGAGGCGGCAGTGGCGGTTTGGCTTTCATTGGCTTCGGATGCGCCGCTCGCGGCGAGGGCGCCCCTCCCACCGAGTGGCGTGGCGACTGCCATGCATCGGACGCTTCCGGCTTCTGCCTTTAACGCGCTCTCACAACAAAAACTAGCTGTAATTAAGTTACAGGATGGCAAGGCCGGGAATTGTGGGCATAATCGGGGAGGTGAAGTGGCTGGAGAGTGCGGAATTATTTGTTGGAACCGGTGCCTTGCGATTGGATAGGTGTTGGTGTGATAAATGACCCGATTGCTTCATGAAAAGTAAATACCGTATTGAATTAAGAATTGTTTTTATTGTTTTGTGATCTGCCCTGATAAAAGCATAGGTATTTTATTGGGGTCTACTTGAACGTTGGGCATCTTCAATGCACCGCAAATATCATCAAAGGAGAGGCTGATGCCGAAAGGTTACTGGATCGTGCGCGTGGACGTCACCGACCAAGAGCAGTTCAAACAATATGCTGTGGCGAACGCCGAAGCGCTCAAGAAATACGGCGCAAAGTTTCTTGTCCGTGCAGGCCAATTCACTATCCCCGAAGGGAGCACAAGATCACGAAACACAATTGTGGAGTTTCCGACTTATCAAGCGGCCTTCGATTGTTGGAATTCTCCCGAGTATCAGGCGGCGCTTAAGCTCAGGTTGTCTGCTTCAAGCATGGATCTCGTAATTATTGAGGGTTACGATGGCCCGCAACCGTCATAACGGGAAGGCCATCTTGTCAACTCGCCACCGGATGCCCAACCCTACGCTCAAGCGGGACTGCGCAAAAGCGCGCAGCCTCTTAGCTTCACGTGTGCGCCGGGCATGGCGCGTTACTTCATAGGTGAAAGCCCTATGGCCAGGTTTTCGCAGAGCCGAAGGCAAGGAGAAGGGCAAGGGCGTCGCCGCGAGGCGGGGTCCGGAAGCCCCATCCGAAACTGCGGGACGATGAACGCCTCGGTCCCGGTGGTGTGGGAGGGAGGGGCCGCGAGGCTTCTTCCTATCCCGATTAGGCGTCATCATCTCCGAGCGCCGTGACAAGTGGTTGAGCTAATTGAAGTCGAGACAGAGCGCCTTCGTTTGCGTCAGTGGAAACCCACCGACCGCGTGCCCTTCGCTGCACTCAACGCAGATTCAAAAGTCATGGAGTTCTTTCCTTCGCTACTTACACGCGCCGAGAGCGATGCGATGGCTGATCGTTGCCAGTCGCTCATCGAAGAACGCGGCTGGGGCTTCTGGGCAGCGGAGGCCAAAGCTACTCAAGAGTTCATTGGGTTTGTCGGCTTGCATACGCCATCCGCTGAACTCCCGTTCTCTCCCTGCGTAGAGGTCGGGTGGCGCCTGGCGTTTCAGCACTGGGGCAAAGGGTTCGCGTCGGAAGCCGCAAGAGAAGCCATTCGCGTTGGTTTCCAATTGCTCCGCTTGCGAGAAATTGTGTCCTTCGCCACCGTCGGCAACCTCAGGTCTCGCGCCGTTATGGCGCGTCTCGGTATGCGGGCGTCAGGTACCTTTGAGCATCCTCAAGTGCCAGAGAGTAGTGGTCTGCGTCAACACTGCTTGTACCGTTTGGAGGGTAGTACCCATGCGCATAACCCTGCGGTCAACACGGACCTTGCGCATAAAGCCGCGCAGGCCGGTTACCTCCATGTGTGCGCCGGGCATGGCGCGTTACTTCGTAGGTGAAAGTCCTACGGCCAGGTTTTCGCAGAGCCGAAGGCAAGGAGAAGGGCAAGGGCGTCGTCGCGAGGCGGGGTCTGAAGGAAGCCCAATCCGAAACTGCGGGGCGATGAACAAAAACCGGATATGAGGCGTGATGCATCCGGGGCGAGCGGGCACGTGACCGCGAAGCCCTCCATCTGCGGTTGGGGTGCATTTTGTAAATCCGGCGTCTATGCAGTGAAGGTAACGTGTCTTACCCCGGGAGGTCTCCCCGGTGCTTCGGAAGATCGAAGCTGGGCGTCTGGAAACGGGCGCTGAATACCGTGGAGAAGTCAGCAGAGGGCATAGTAGGCGGCGCCCCCGCCGAAGGCCCGAACGATGAAAGACGAAGGATCATGACGAAGAGAGACGGGACTGCATCTGACCACCTGCGCAAGCAGGCTGCGGCCATGCCGCAGGATGAACTCGTCGCTGGATCGTCGGGACAACCCGAATCGATTCACACCCAAGCGCTGCTGGCCCAAGTGTTGGAACGGGCCAACTTGCAGCGCGCATTGAAGCAAGTGCGCCAGAACAAAGGCGCGCCGGGCATCGACGGCATGACGGTCGATGAATTACCGGACTACCTCCGGCACCACTGGCTGGAAATCCG
>JAGXQV010000052.1 GCA_018336195.1 Sulfuricella sp.
AGCTTTGACTGATCGGGTGGAACGGCTGGTGGAAAGAACGAAACGCGCGGGCGGTGATTGGCGGCACAAACGACGGCCTGCGACGGCTTCACGGGTTATCCACCGCGCCGCCGCCTCTGGCTTGAGAGGAGCCGTCGGCGGCGCCGTGGATAACCCTGCATCAGGGGTAACACGGCATACCGCATTGCGATAGGAATGGATTGATTTGCAAAAACGACTTGAAATTAATCATAGAAGGGTGGACACGCCCTTATCGTGTCCACGCGGTGTTGCTCGGGGTGGGATGGTGGACACAAAAGGCCGTGTCCACCCTACAATTAGCGCATGTCCCGTTATCGACGCGATCATTCCGCTGGTTCGACCTGGTTCTTTACCGTGGTGACTTATCGGCGGCGGCCCATTCTTTGCGAGGAACCGTTGCGGGTCGCTTTGCGCGATGCCATCGCGGCGGTGCGTGCGGAACGGCCCTTTACCATCGATGCCTGGGTGCTGCTGCCGGATCATCTGCATTGCCTGTGGACATTGCCGGAAGGCGACGCGGATTTTTCGATGCGCTGGATGCTCATCAAACGCGCGGTGTCGCTGGCCTGCCGCGCTGACTTTCACCGCGACGACTGGCTGACTGCCGCGCAACGCCGGCGTGGCGAATCGTCGCTCTGGCAACGGCGCTTTTGGGAACACCGCATCCGCGACGGTGCCGATTTCGCCCACCACGCCGATTACTTGCATTTCAACCCGGTCAAACACGGCCTGACGGCCAACGTCGCCGATTGGCCGTATTCGACCTTTCACCGCTACGCGCAAAACGGCATTTATCCGCCCGATTGGGGCGGCATCGCGGACACGGACGGGGAATGGGGCGAATCGTAGGGTGGACACGGCTTTATCGTGTCCACGCGGTATTGGCCGGCGGTGGAACGGTGGACACAAAGAGCCGTGTCCACCCTACAGAACTGCGTGAGTGTAATACCGCGATGATTGACCTGCCCCGGATTTCTTGCGGCCTGGTGCGGATGATGACAGGGGTAGCGGGGGAGTGAGCGCCGGGAACCCATCTCATAACGCCGGATCGCTTGCGGCGTACCGGTGGATCAGCCTCACTCCCCTGCCCAGTCTTCCACGCTCAGCCCCGTCACGCGCGCAAACTCGCGGACATTGTGAGTAACCAGCGGGATGCCCAGACTGAGGGCATGCGCGGCGATGAGGGTATCCAGCGGGCCGATAGGCAATCCCGACGACTCCAGTTCGCTGCGCACCGTGCCGGCGCGGTGGGCAGCCGCCTCGTCGAAAGGAACGACGAGAAAATCGAGCAGGAATTCCCCGAGCAGCGCCATGTTGGCCTTGCGCCAACGGCCCTTTTGCGCGCCGTAGCTCAACTCGAAAACCACCAGACTGGAGAGCACAAGATTGTCATCGCCGCCAAGCTCGTCGATACGAGCGAGGATACGCGCCTGTCGTTGCGGATGACGGTCGGTCATCAGGTAAATACAGGTGTTGGTATCCAGCATGAAGTTCATTGCGGCCAGTCCCGTTCCTCGAAGGATTCCTCGGGCAGTGCCGGGAACTCACCCTTGAAGCGACCGACACAGGCTTTCAGATGCTGCCAGCGCGCCGCTTTCCTGGGAATCAGCAACACCGTGTCGCCTTGCTTGCGTATATAGACTTCGTCTTCCTGAAAGCGGAATTCCTTGGGCAGGCGGACAGCCTGGCTGTTTCCCTGCTTGAAGACCTTGGCGGTTTTCATGATTGGACACCTCGCGTTGCGTAGCTACTTTTCAGTATACACACCCGCGCGCGGGTTTGCCATGCAGGCGCCGTTTACACCCGTTGCCGTTAATCCGCTTTCTTATCCTTGCCGGGCAGCATTTCGCGGATTTCCTTTACCAGCCCCTTCCATTGCTCGATGGGTTTGTCGCTTGGCGCGAAGTTCGTAGAAGGGTGGGCACGGTATTTTGTGCCCACGCGGTAGGGTTATAGGGCATTTTCGCGTGGGCACGATAAGACCGTGCCCACCCTACCTGGCTGCGTGAGGGTAATGCTACGATGATAGACCTGCCCCCGGATTTGCCGGATTTGTGTAGTGTAATCATCCGGCTTAATGCCCTGCGGGAATTGCCCTATGCGGGTTCATCGGGCGACGGCAAATGTCGCTGCAAATCCATGCTGTCATGCAGGAGACGCAGCACATCGATCACCTTGCGTCCCTGATAATGCCCGATTCGGAACATGACTAAATGACGCCCTTTCCGTCCCTTTCGGGCGACATGGAGCGTGAATATTCCCGTGGCAATTTCAGGGCGTTCTTTTACGCCCGCAATGCTTGGGCCTACGGCCAGTTCTTTCAGGGCGGTTGAAAGAGTTTCGGCATAGACACTTGCCTGAACGTCGCCGAACTGTGCCAAAGTCCAGCGCAGGATATTCCGAAAATCAGCTTCGGCGGCTGCCGTCAGGCGGACTGTCCAAAAGATTTCCTCCCGACTCACTTGGAGAGTGCCCCAGGTCCCTCCCTGGTGATAGCCTCGTCGGCAAGCACGTCCAAATGGCGATCAAGCGCACTTGGCGATTCAAAGGTGCAAAAACGGCCGGCATCCATATCCGCAATTCCGATACGGGCTGCGTCGCGCAGGGCTTCAAGACGAACCGTCTCCTCCGACTCCCTGCCCTCAATCAGCCGCAGCCCCTCGCGGAGCACCTCGCTTGCATTCTGATAGCGACCGGATGCAACGAGTCGATCAACCAATTGGGTTTGATGATCTGTGAGTACAACGTTACGCGTTGGCATGGGAATCCTTCAAAATCAGTATTAGGCATTGGCATAATATGCCATAAAGACGGTTTCATAAACCTCTGGCGGAGAACCCATGGCAATGGGGAAAACTCGCATTGTGCCGAACGAAACAAACAGACGGCCCTGCCGCTACTCATTTCTTGTATTGGACTTTCACCAACTATCACTTGCCAGCCTACGCTTGCTGACCCCTTATTACACGCTCGCAAAGCTACCGCGATGGCAATCCATTTTTATTCAACTGGTTGGTTACGTCCTCGATATGAATCGCCGGATATTTTCCGACGTTGCTTCTTTCGATCTCAAGTGTTTCCGCCGAAAAAGGGATAAGCACTCGTGGCGGCGGTTGATTGTCCAAGCAAACCAAATCAATCGCCAATGTTTCGCCAGCAAGTTGAAACAAATCGAATGTTTGATTTGCGCCTACATTGCGTTCAAGAAACCCCATTTTTGTCAAATGACACTCGACATCTGTGAATATCGAAACTGCCCGACGCGAGCGTGTCCTGTCGAAATGAAAAAACGTCGCGACTGCGAAGCGTGGCCCCATCGGCTCAGAAGGATCGTTATTCTCAAGCGCAATTCGCTGTATCGAATCAATGGCGTCGCTGGAAACGCTTAACTTTAGAATCTGTCCGCCGGTACTCGCACCAAGCTGTATCCCATTTCGTAAACTGAAGTATTTTGTCGATTGGGCCTCGCCGCAGCACCAATTTCCATCTACAACGTAGAACACATCATCATCTATTCGACCGCTGATGCCATTTGTCGAGAATCTCCAGGCTTCTATTTGAGTAACCTTATTATCTTGGATGTTGAGTTGCCTCCCGGCTACTGTCACTCGGGAAGGATTATGCCCTTCGAAGCAACCTTCCCCAATATCGAAATCCTGGCGTACCAGAAATTGCTTATCTCCCATAATCGGATTTCTTCGAGGTAGTGAATACCGTGTATATCGTTCCCGAAAAGTCAGGCTACAGTTGTCTACTGTTGACGTGTCGATGGAAAACCGACTGGTCGCGGTATCCAAAGTCATTTCACGTGAGTGCGCGCTCCCCAAAGCAATGACGAGAAGAATGACACACCAGGCTGTTCCAGCAAACGACCGCTGCATTAGGGAAAGACTTGCATATAACCACATAAATTTCTCCAAGGAGAGTAGCCCGGATGCAGGAAAAAGCGGAATCCAAGGCCGCCGCAAGGCGGATAACCGCGTGGGGAATATCGCCCCTGCATGCCCCCTCAGGCGCTCCCGGATTCCGCTCGCGCTTCATCCAGGCTACTTCTTGCTACTTCTTGCCCATAATCGACCCCAACACCCCGCGCAGTACCTGCCTCCCCAGTTCGCTGCCGATGGCGCGGGCGGCGCTTTTGGCGAGGGTTTCGAAGACCCCGGCGTTGTGCCGGCCGCCGCTGGATTTGCCGGCCATTTCGCCCAACATGCCGCCCCAGTCGAAACCGCCGTTGGATGCGGCTTGCGGGGCATTATCGCTTGGAGATTGGCTGTTGGAGCGGCCCTTGAGCTTTTCATAGGCGGATTCGCGATCCACGGCGGCTTCGTAGTGGCCGTAGACCAGCGACGCCTGGATGGTCTGCGTGCGTTCTTCCGGCGTCACTGGGCCTAAGCGGCTGCCCGGCGGGGCGACGTAGGCGCGTTCCACCGGCATGGGGCTGCCTTTTTCATCCAGAAACGACACCAGCGCTTCGCCGACTTCGAGTTCGGTGATGGCGGTTGCCACGTCGAGGCCGGGGCTGGCGCGGAAGGTTTCCGCCGCTGCCCGCACGGCTTTCTGGTCGCGCGGGGTGAAGGCGCGCAGGGCGTGCTGCACCCGATTTCCCAGTTGCCCCAACACGGCATCGGGGATGTCGAGCGGGCTTTGGCTGACGAAATACACGCCGACGCCCTTGGAGCGAATCAGGCGCACCACTTGTTCGATTTTTTGCAGCAGTGCGGCGGGGGCGTCGGTGAAGAGCAGATGCGCTTCATCGAAGAAGAACACCAGTTTGGGCTTGTCGGCGTCGCCGACTTCCGGGAGCTTTTCGAAGAGTTCGGAGAGCAGCCACAGCAGCAGCGTGGCGTAGACCTTGGGCGATTGCATGAGCTTGTCGGCGGCGAGGATGTTGATGATGCCCCGGCCTTTTTCGTCGGTCTGCATGAGGTCGGCGAGGTCCAGCGCCGGTTCGCCGAAGAGTTTGTCGCCGCCCTGCCCTTCCAGCGCGATTAGGCCGCGCTGGATCGCGCCGATGCTGGCGGCGGAGATGTTGCCGTATTCGGTGGTGAAGTCCTTGGCGTGGTCGCCGACGTGCTGGAGCATGGCGCGCAAGTCCTTGAGGTCGAGCAGCAGCAGGCCGTTGTCATCGGCGATCTTGAACACCAGCGCCAGCACGCCTTCCTGGGTGTCGTTGAGGTTGAGCATGCGCGCCAGCAGCAGCGGCCCCATGTCGGAGATGGTGGCGCGCACCGGGTGGCCCTGGTCGCCGAAGGTGTCCCAGAACATCACCGGGTTGGCGGCGTAGGCGAAGTCGTCGAGGGCCATTTCTTTAACGCGCCCGGCGATCTTGGGGTTTTCCGTGCCGGCGCGCGACAAGCCCGCCAGGTCGCCCTTCACGTCGGCCATGAAAACCGGCACCCCGGCATGGCTGAACTGTTCGGCAAGGCGTTGCAGGGAAACCGATTTGCCGGTACCGGTGGCTCCGGCGATCAGGCCGTGACGGTTGGCGAGGCGGGGCAACAGATAAAGCGGGTGTTTTCCCTGGGCGACCAATAGCGGTTCAGTCATGGCGAGTCCTTATGTCGATGAGGAGGGAAATGGTAACATTACAACTTTTCAGTGTTTAGTTATTAGTGCTTAGTGTTGAGTTGATGTCGCCGCGCCACGCGCGGCGATATTATTCATCAATGCGCGTGGCGCATTCCTCAACCAAACACTTAACACTAAACACTCAACACTGTTTTCAATTTACTTTTGAGGTAGTCATGGCAGGTCATTCCAAGTGGGCCAATATCCAGCACCGTAAAGGTCGTCAGGACGCCAAGCGCGGCAAAATTTTCACCAAACTCATCAAGGAAGTCACCGTGGCGGCCAAGCTCGGCGGCGGCGACCCCAACTTCAACCCGCGCCTGCGGGTGGCCATCGACAAGGCCAAGGAAGAGAACATGCCCGCCGAGAACCTCGACCGCGCCGTCAAGCGCGGCACCGGCGAACTGGAGGGCGTCAGCTACGAGGAAATCCGCTACGAAGGCTACGGCCCCGGCGGCGTGCCGGTGATCGTCGATTGCCTGACCGACAACCGCGTCCGCACCGTCGCCGACGTGCGCCACGCCTTCTCGAAAAACGGCGGCAACATGGGCACCGAAGGCTCGGTGGCGTTCCTCTTCAAGCACTGCGGGCAACTGTTGTTCGCTCCCGGCACCGATGAGGACAAGGTGATGGAAGCCGCTCTCGAAGCCGGTGCGGAAGACGTGCTGAGCAACGACGACGGCAGTATCGAAGTCATCACCGCGCCCTACGAGTTCAGCAACGTCAAGGACGCCCTGGAAAAAGCCGGCCTGAAAGCCGAAATGGGCGAAGTCACCATGAAGCCCGGCAACGAAACCGAACTGAGCGGCGACGACGCCGCGAAAATGCAGAAAATGCTGGATGCCCTGGAAAGCCTGGACGACGTGCAGGATGTGTATTCGGCGGCAGTGTTCGACGAATAAACGGCGCGTATTTTTTGCCCATAAGCGGCCCGGTTATCCGGGCCGTTTTTATTCCAGCCCGGCCCGCTTGATCCTGCGCCACAGCGAGACCCGGTCGATGCCGAGGATGCGCGAGGCGGCGACGCGGTTGCCGCCGGTGTGTTCGAGTACCTCGCGGATATACCCGGTTTCGTAGTCGTCCAGGGTGGGCCAGCGAATTTCCCCGACGGGCAGGACGCGCCCGCGCAAGTCCTTGAGGGTATCGGGCAGTTGCGGGACGTCGATGGTGGTGCCGGTGGCCAGCGCCACGCCGCGCTCGACGAGGTTGGCGAGTTCACGGACGTTGCCGGGATAATCGTAGTCGCACAGCAGGCGCAGGGCTGCGGGGGTGATCTCGGTAACGGGCCGCGCCATTGCGGTAGCGTGGCGATGCAGGAAGTAGTGGACCAGCAGTTCGGCATCGTCGCGGCGGTCGCGCAGCGGCGGCGGTTCAAGGTTGACCACGTTGAGGCGGAAATACAGGTCGGAGCGGAAACGTCCGGCGACAACCGCTTGCTGGAGGTCGCGATTGGTGGCTGCAATGACCCGCACGTCGACCTTGAAAGGCTCGGTGCTGCCCACCCGCAGCACTTCGCGCTCCTGCAGGACGCGCAGCAGCTTGACCTGCATGGTGGGGGTCATTTCGGCGATTTCGTCGAGGAACAGGGTGCCCTTCTCGGCGGCTTCGATATGCCCGCGCTTGCGGCTTTCTGCGCCGGTATAGGCGCCTTTTTCGTGACCGAACAGTTCGCTGGCAAGCAGTTCTTCCTGGAAGGCGCCGCAGTTCACCGCGACGAACGGCCCGCGCGCCCGTTTGCTGCACTGGTGGAGGTAGCGGGCGAGGAGTTCCTTGCCGGTGCCGGATTCCCCGGTAATCAGCACGTTGCAGTCGGTGGGGGCGATCTGCCGGGCGGTTTCCAGGAGGCGCTGCATGTCCGGATCCTGGGTGACGATATTGACCCGCCCGGCGCTGCCGTCACCGAAACGCAATTGGTTTTCCTGTTTGCGGCGGCTGGTATCTAGGGCATTTCGCACCACCTGGCGGATTTCTTCGAGGCGGTAGGGTTTGGCGAGGAAGTGATACGCCCCTTCCTTGACCGCGGCAACCGCGGAATCCAGGGTGGCATAGCCGGTCAGGATGATGACTTCGGCTTCCGGCTGGCGTTCGCGGGTGCGCCGCAGCACGTCCCAGCCGTCCACCTGTTCCATGCGCAAATCGGTGAGCACCGCGTCGAAACGGTGACTCTCGATTTCCGCCAGCGCCCCCGCCCCGCTTTGCCGGGCGGTGACGGTGTAGCCTTCCTTGCGCAGGACGTGGGCGAGATTGCGCAATGCAACCGCTTCGTCGTCGACGACCAGAAGGTCGCCGGGGGAATTGGCATTCATGATCTTTCCTCGCAAATTTCAATAACACCTCGGAGGAGGAGCGCTGGTATCCGCAGCAAGCGCCTCAATCCCAACCCTGTGCCTCCCGATGACCTCCGTTCGCGGCGAGGCGCCGCTCCCACAAAGAGTCTCCTCCATCACCCCGCCGGCAGGCGGATGGTGAAGCGCGCGCCTGCGCCGGGCCGGCTTTCCACGGCGATGCAGCCGCCGTGTTCCTGGACGATTTCCTCGACCACGTACAACCCCAGGCCGGTGCCGTGGCCGGGGGCGCGAGTGGTGAAAAACGGGTCGAATATCTTGTTGAGCACGTCCGCCGAAATGCCCGGCCCGTCGTCGCCGACGCTCACCAGGATGGCGGGGCGCCCCCCGTCGCCGGGAGGTTCGCCGACCACGCAGGCATCGGGTGACGGCGGCCACTCGCCTGGCATCGCGCGGTAGGCGGCGACCGAGATGTGCACGTCCTTCCCACCGGCATCGAGAGCGTTCTTGAAGAGGTTGATGAAGACCTGCTGGAGACGCTGGTCGTCGGCGCAAACCAGTATGTCGGCGGGCACGTCGAGTTGGACGGTATGCGCGCCGGGCAACTGGCCGCGCATCAGCAGCAGGCATTTTTCCAGGAGCTCGCGCAGCGCCACCGGCTCGGTGTGAAACGCCCGGCGCCGCGCGTAGTCGAGCAGGGTACGGACGATGCGCTGGGCGCGGCGGGTTTCGCTGTCGATCTGGGCAAGCCATTCGCGGCGGGCATCCACATCGAGGTTTTCCTCCTCCATAAGGATCTGGCAGGAGGTGGAAATATTGCCGAGCGGGTTGTTGATTTCATGGGCGACGCCGGAAGCGAGCACCCCCAGCGAAACCAGCTTGTCGGACTGCAGGATCTGGCGCTGGCGGGTTTCCAGTTCTTCCAGCATACGGTTGAGTGCCAGGGTGAGCGAGACGATCTCGCGATCGGCGGAAACCTTGGGAAAAGTACGGAAACGTCCTTCGGCAATCGGCTGCAAAGCAATCTCCAGTTGCCGCAAGGGTCGCACCACGGCACGCGACAGGGCTTGGCCGCCGAGGATGCCGATCAGGACCAGCACGCCCATGGAGAGGAACAAGGTGCGTTGCGATTGCTGGACGGCGGCGGTGACGGCGGCCCGTTCCCGGACGGCGAGGGTTTCAGCGCGGCTGCTAAGGTCGCGTCCGGCACTGCGGATTTGCCCTTCCAGTTCCACCGAGGCCGGCTCGGGGCGGTCCTTCAGCGTGTTGGTCAGGGCACGGTAACGGGTCAGTACCTCGCGCAATTCGGCGAGATGGGCGGTACGAGCCAGCGCGGCGAAGGTGTCGCGATTCCGCTCCAGCCGCTCCAACAGCGAACCGGCCAGGGCATGGGCGGTTTCGAGATCGGCGGCGCTGCGATAGAGAAAGAAGTTCTTCTCATGGCGCCGCATTTCCAGGGCATCTTCCTGAAAGGCCGAAATCGTTGCGCCTTCTTCGACGCGCTGCTCCAGGAAACGCAAGTCGCCGTAAGCAAACAGGGCGAACGCAACCACGCCAAGCGCCAGAGCGTAGTAGCCGAAGAGGATTTTGCTGCGAATGCTGACCATGAGTGACGTTTCGTTATGCAACAGATGTTCAAGTTTAAACGATATTGACTTGTCATTACAAGTCAATGCGTTAAACAACACCGCCACATTTAGACGTTACAACATGCAACATTTTTCGATTTCATCAAATCGGATACTTACCCAACCATATCAATGAGTTGAAAAATCCACAGGATTGGCACAGCGATTGCGGTGTAGACCCCATCAACCGACATATTTGGAGCTGGGGATGAAACAACATAGCGAATCGACAAACAGTGTGCCGGCCTGCGCCGCCAACGGCAGAACGCCGGACCGCCGGTCGGGGCGCAAGCAGATCGCCCTGAGCCTGGGCGAAACGCTGCCGGCCGCGGTGATGGATTACCTCATGGGCGTATGCCCGCGCATGAGTGCCGACCTGACGGTGCTGTGCGGCAACACCGACAGCGCGGCCCGCTTGCTCGCACCCTATTGCGATTCTCTCCAGGCTGGGGGAATCGCCGTCAACATCCTGGCGTTATCCGACAACCCGGTACCAGCCGTGGCGCGTTATCTGAACGCCAATCGGCAAGTGCTGTTCGTGGTATCCAGCGGCAACGGCGACCCGTTGCACAACCAGATGCTGTCCGGCGGCCCCCGTTCCAAATCGGCCACCCCGCCGGTCCCCATCGTAGTGGTCAGCCAGGAAGCCGCGCCCGCCGACCACCAGACACTTCCCGCTCAGGCTGCCGCCTGAACTCGCAACCACCCATTTCAAGGAGGAACTCCCCATCATGCGCAAATCAAAACTCCATCAACTCATGCTCACCGTCGCCTACGGCCTGGTCAGCGTGGCGCTGTACTGGCTGCTACTCGCCAACTCCGGGCAACTCGTGGAATTCGCCAACCGGACCCACCAGGGCGAAAAAATGCTGTTCCTGGTGCCCATCGTGATCGCCTTCATATTCTCCTACGTGCACGGCACGTTCACCGGGCACTTCTGGGAAAGCCTCGGGATCAAGGCGGCCAAGGGCAGCGAAACCAAGAAAAAGGGGAGCTAAACCATGGAATCCCTATCCTTTATCGACCTGACCCTTTACAACGCACTGGCGCTGTTCGTGGTGGGATTCATCGGCGGCATGGTGTCCGGCTTCATCGGCTCGGGCGGCGCCTTCGTGATGACCCCGGCAATGATGACGCTGGGCGTGCCCGGCATCATCGCGGTGGCTTCCAACATCTGCCATAAATTCCCGAAATCCCTGGTGGGGGCGATGAAGCGCCACAAGTACGGCCAAGTGGACGTCAAGCTCGGCATCATCATGGGCATCTTCGCCGAAGCCGGGATGCTGCTCGGCAAGCATTTCATGACCGACATCAAGCATCTCTACGGCGATGCCGGGAGCAACCTCTACGTCTCGGTGGTATTCATCGTGGTGCTCGGCATCGTCGGCAGCTTCGTGCTGCGCGACGCCTACCGGATGCACAAGGACGAGCAGGCCGGCGACGAAGTAGCCAACCAGGCGACCCGGCTGGCGAAATGGGTGCAGTCGCTGCACATCCCCGGCACCATGATGTATTTTCCCTCGCTCAAGGCGCGTGTCTCGCTGCTCATCATCGCGCCGCTGGGCTTCGCCACCGGCATGTTGGCGGCGACCATCGCGGTGGGCGGCTTCATCGGCGTGCCGGCGATGATCTACATTCTCGGCGCGCCGGCCCTGATGGCTTCCGCTTCAGAACTGGTGATCGCCTTCGTGATGGGCCTGGGCGGGACGATCTTGTACGCCCTCGATGGCTCGGTGGACATCCGCCTGGCGATGATTATCCTGGCCGGCTCGCTGTTCGGCATCCAACTCGGTGCCATCGGCACCACTTACGTGAAGGATTTTGTGGTCAAACTGGTGATGGGGCTGATCATGGTGATCGTGCTCTTCTCGCGGTTCTTCTATATTCCCGGCTACCTCAACCAGCTCGGTATGCTCGAAGACCTGCCCGAAACCACCGTGACGACCCTCAAGATGTTCGGGGATGGCACCCTGGTTCTGGCCTTGGCGGTGGGCGGCCTCACCATCGTCATGGCTCTGTTGAAGGGTATGGCGGAACATCGTCGGAATCAGCTCGCCATCACCGAACACCCCCTCGCCCAGGAGAATTGAGTTGATTGAACAACAACTCCGAAAAGCCCGCCACATCGGCAACATCCTGGTCGCCACCGACGGTTCCGAGTTTTCCGAAAGCGCCACCGGCCTTGCCATCGAGGTTGCCCGAGATTGCCAAGCCAAGCTCACTGTGATGACCATGGTTCCGTTCGGCGAAGACCTGGAAATGGTTGGCACCCACGCCCTGCGTGCCAGCCAGGACAAGGAGGCCCAAGCCCGCCTCGACGAGGTGGCGGCGCGGGCTGTTGCCGCCGGGGTGGATTGCGTCACCTCGATCCGCTACGGCGAAGACCCCGCCCAGGAAATCGTCGCGGCCGCCGATGAAATCGGCACCGATCTGATCGTCATGGGGCGGCGCGGCAAGCGTGGCTTGGCGCGGATGATGGTCGGCGACGCCACCGCCAAGGTGGTCGGCAATGCGGAATGCTTGGTGCTGATTGCACCGCGTGGCGCGAAGATGTGGCAACGCGGCATCGTGCTGGCCACCGACGGTTCCGCCCATAGCGAGGCGGCAGCCGCCAGCGCGATTGCCTTCGCCGCGCGCTGCAAGCTGCCGCTCACCGTGGTCTCCGCAACCACCGCCAGCCACAGCGCCGCCCGCAAGGCGGAAGCATTGTCTGCCGTGGAGAAGGTCGCGGCACTGGCGAAGACTCAGGGGATCAGCGGGGAAGCATTGGTGGAGGAAGGGCATCCCAACGAGGTAGTCGTGGCCGCCGCTGCCGGCAAGGCCGCCGACCTGATCGTGGTGGGCAGCCACGGACGCACGGGCATTGCCAAGATTCTGCTGGGCAGCATTTCCGAGCGCATCATCGGCGCCGCACAATGCCCGGTACTGGTCGCAAAGCCGCTCTGAACGGCCAGGAACAGTCCGCTCAGCAGCGTTTCATGCAGGCTGTGTGACCGGCTCCGCATGGTGAGGTGCGCAACGCGCCCGGACCTCGTCGATCGCATCCACTACTCCGATAGTGATGACCACCGTTCCCTGCACAATGGGCGAGTCGTGGGGCGGGTTGAAAAGGTAGGCCTCTCCCTCGCGAAGCACCAGCGCCACCACCGTGACGTCGGATTGTTGCAGAACGCCGCTTTCCCCCAACGTCTTTCCGATCCACGGCGATCCGACGGGAACCACGATTTCCTCGACCCGAATGGTTTTTTCCTTGGAACGCATCATGATGTCGAGGAAAGTCACCACCGACGGGCGCATCATTTCCGACACCATCCTCAGACCGCCGATGGCGTTGGGCATAATCACCCGGTCGGCGCCGACCTTGATGAGTTTCTGCCGAGATTCCTCGTCGACCGCCTTGGAAACAATGCGCAACTCGGGATTCAGCCCTTTCGCGGTGAGCACCACGAACAGGTTTTCCGCATCGGTATGGAGAGTGCTGAACAGCCCCTTCGCCCGCACCACGCCGGCGGATTGCAGCACGGCGTCGGTCGTCGCGTCGCCGTCGATGCACAGGATACCGCGCTCGGCAAGGGTGGAAAGCTTACTCTTGTCGGTCTCGATCACCACGAAGGGGCGTTTGGTTTTGCGCAATTCTTCGATGGCATAACGCCCCGTCTGGCTGTCACCGCACACGATGTAATGCCCGCTGAGACGCTCGATTGCTTTGTCCATCTTCATCCTTTTTAAAACGTCGGTCAGTTCGCCTTCCACAATGATCGCGGTAATCATCGAGATGCTGTAGAGCAGGATACCCGACCCCGAGAGGATCAGGAATATGGTGAAAATCCGCCCGTTGTCGGAAAGCGGATGGGTTTCGCCGTACCCCACCGAGGCGACGGTGATGACCGTCATGTACAGGCCATCGAAAAACGTCCAACCTTCGATCAACTGATATCCGGTCGCCCCGGCGGCGAGTACCGCCACCAAGAGGAACAAAATGCTGGCAATTTTCCTGAATATCATCCGCTAGAATTCTCAGGAGGTTTTGAACCAGGACGCGGTGCGCGTCATGGACTGGGCGAGGTTTTCCAGGTTTTGCGCGGCGCCGGCGGTTTCCTTGGAAGCCGCGCTATTCTCCTCCACCATCTGCGCGATCTTCTCGATACTCTGTGCGATGCCTGCGCTGGCAAGTCCTTCCTGGAATTTCTCCATTTCATCCAGGGTGTTCATATAGACCCTGTTGGCCGGGTGCCGATTTTCATATTTCCGAGATTCATGTATTTCTCCCTGGTCACTAGTCGAAATTAAAATATCAACCACGAAATATCCCCGATTGGCACTAACACCGCCAAGACATGGCCAGGCACCGGCTACATTGAGCCATAGAATCACCGGTCTTCCCAGCGATAGCCTAACGACGCAATTTCACTTTTCAGAAAATCCATGGCTTCGGCGGTTTGTCCAGTCCGGCCACGCACCGACAACTCCAGACGCCGCCCGTCCTCGCCGATGTGCGGCAGGCTGGAGAAGCGCACCTGCGGCCAGCGTCGCACCAGTTCGTTCATCACATCGAGCAACGGGCTTTCCATTACGTCAAAAGCGGTGATGACCAGTTCGGTCTCCGGGGCCAGATCGTGGAGTTCCAGATAATGGTGGTCGAGTACCCACTCCAGCATCGGCCAAGCCATCTGCGGAAAACCGGGAACAAAGTGGTGGCGGTTGATGGAAAACCCCGGTATCCGGTTGAACGGGTTGGGGATCAGGGTGCTGCCGGCGGGCAGGTCGGCCATCAGGATGCGCTGCGGATAGGCTTGTGCACCGAACTGCGCCTCGATTTCCGCGACTGCCTCGGGATGGCGGACAAAGTCCATATCTGCCGCAACAGCCGCGCAGCGCCGCGTGTGGTCGTCTGGCGTTGCACCGATGCCGCCGAAACTGAACACGATGTCGCCCGACGCATAAGTTTGGCGCAGCGTCTCCACGATGAATGCGGGATCGTCGCCGATGATGCGGCACCACTTCAACTCCAACCCGCGCTTGGCAAGGGCTTCCACCACATGGGCGAAATGTCCGTCGCGGCGCTTGCCGGAGAGTATCTCGTCACCGATGATAACGATGCCGATGTTCATGCTTCACTCGCAGGAATAATGCACCGCTTCCGGTACATTCGCCGGAGCCTTGTGCCCCAGGGTGAAATAACCTGAACCGGCAAGCGGCAGTTCCTCGCGGTGCAGGAAAAAAGTCTTGCCCCCCTGCACCACATAGGTTCCATTAGTGCTTTGATCGACAAGGACGAATTTGCCGTTGCGCAGTTCAATGCGGGCGTGACGGCGGGATGCCATGGGGTCGTCGACCACCAAGTCGTTATCCTTTTCCCGCCCGACGTTGGCGACCGGTTGCTGACCACTGAGCGTCAGCTTCCGCCCGGAGTGGTTCAGAGTAATGCCAATACGCACAGTGCGCGCCGCCACGCCGGGGAGCATGGTGGGCATCAAGGTCATCTCGGCATCATTGTTCCAAACGACTTCACAAATCTCGACAGCATCGCGCTTGCCCTTCACCATCGTTTGCCCAAGCTGGCGAATGTTGGCGCGCAAGTGCGACGGAAGGTTATCCGCGGTGGCGCGGGAAGTGATGACCTGGTCGGCTGCCGCCAATACGGTCAGACGCGCCGCGAGATTCACGGCATCGCCGAATACGTCGCCGCCTTCGCGGATCACCTCGCCGAAATGCAGGCCGACACGAATATGCAACGGTCCGCTTTCATCGAGAAGCGCCTGTTGCATGGCCATCGCGGCCTCCACGGCGGAAGCCGCGTCGGGAAAGGCACACAGAATTTCGTCGCCGATGGTCTTCACCACCTCGCCGGCGTGACGCCGGGTAATACGTTCCAACTCCCCCAGGCAAGAGCCGATCTGCTTCAGCGCGGCCTGGTCGCCCAGCGTCTCGTAAAGCCGCGTACTGCCGCTGATGTCGGCAAACAGGATGGCAAGGGAATTGGAGGCTGAAGACATTGGAACATTATAGCAATGAAGCGCGCCGCAAAATCATTCTGTCGCGAGGCAGAGGCAAAGGAGGTTAATCAAGTCAGCCGGCGCGCCTCCAGGCGAAGCAAGGCAAAAAAAAACCGCCTCCCCTGTAGGGAAGGCGGCATGCTGCGTGTTGCTTACTGGCAACCAGCCTGTTTCTGCCAAGTGCTCAGGAGGCCCAGATCAAGGATCGAATTCCCCGACAGCAGCCCGACGTAGATCAGGTGCTCATCGCCGGTGCTAATACCAAGATAGCTGTTGGTCTTGGAGTAGTAGCGATAGTAGTACGGCCCCAAAACCTTGGACACGGCACCGGACGGAGAGAAGAGTTCGGGGTAGATCCTTTCACCCCAACTAAACACGCAGTCGGCGCGGACAGCCTGCGAGGAAGGCGCAACCACGAGCTTGGTCAGCGTTACCATCGCGGATGCAGTCTTGGTGACCGAACCATCGGTAAAGGTCGCGGTAACCGTCACGGAAGTATCCGCAGTCAACGTTGAAGCAGCGCTCAGGGTACCGGTACTGCCGATGGTGGCACCGCTTCCAGCTACACTCCACTGGACGTTGGTCGCGGCTTTGCTGCTTCCGTCACTGTAGTAAGCGCTGGCAGCACAAGACCCGTAACCACCCGCAGCGACCGTGGACGGGCAACTAATCGACAGGCTCGACAAAGTCGCCGCTACGGTTCCCGTGCAACTGGAGCCGGAACACAGATCCACTTGATTCCAATGCACCCAACTGGCTCGCGCCTTTTGTTCAGTGGTCAAGGTAGCACCGGCTGCAACGGGGGTGCAACTGCTGGCAATGGTATTGGTCGTACCCGCATCCCACAGCACAAACACCCAATCAGGATAGGAACTGCTCGTACCCCACAGCGTACCCTTTGCACCGGCAGGAACACCGCAATCGACGGCCTGATTGGTAACCAAGCGCGTGCCCACCGGCGTGCTGGTTGCGATGCCGTGAGTCGTCGTGGTGGTCGTAGTCGTTACATCCACTTGATTCCAATGCACCCAACTGGCGCGCGCCTTTTGCTCCGTGGTCAAGGTGGCACCGACCAGAGTGGGGCTGCAGGTGCTGGAAATGGTGTTGGTCGTACCCGCATCCCACAGGATAAACACCCAGTCAGGGTAAGAACTGCTCGTACCCCAGACGGTACCTTTCGCGCCCGCCGGAACACCGCAATCAACTGCCTGATTGGTGACTACCAGA
This sequence comes from Sulfuricella sp., assembly GCA_018336195.1. GTDB lineage: Bacteria > Pseudomonadota > Gammaproteobacteria > Burkholderiales > Sulfuricellaceae > JAGXQV01. Next base: position 16,726 of record JAGXQV010000052.1, read on the forward strand.
GTGCCGACCGGTGTCGTCGTCGGTATGCTGGAAAACTGTCCGGCTTGGGTATCACCGGTGTTCGGATTCGTAGCTGTTACGCCGGAAAACGCGCCGGATTGCAGGTCGCCACCGCCATGATTTAGCGGAATGTCGGCCCGTGCGCCAAACGAGAGTGCAAACGCCAGTAAAAGCCCTAAGGCCATTCTATAAATTTTCATAATACCCTCCACGCCATGATGAATTTCAATTTGTCAGAGACAATGCAAATCTGAAGCTACCAGTTGAACCCCTTAAACCGCTAGCTCGCATTTGATGCCCACCCCCTTGTTAAAACATCCCCAAGGGAACCCCTCTATTTTTGCCACTATCACACAAACCCAATACCACTACTAAATTCGCGGCTTGCCGCCCTGGTTGATACCGACCTTTGCAAGTTTCCGGGCCAACCTCCCATTATCTTTAATGGCTACAAATCTAGTACATATTTGCACTGATTACCAGCGCTGATCAAGCGAAAACCGCCTAAATATCAACTCAATTTGACAGCTCAGTCTACCCAAATAATTAGTAGAACGGGAATAACATGCATATTTTATGCATTTATCATGCATCCACATAATTCTTCCCCCCTCTGCTTGAGAGGGGAAAACATTTAAAGAACAGCCCACTATCCGAAATAGCGGCTTCCCAAACACCCCAAACACCGGGAATCGGACACGTTCGCCATCTCGGCTCCATCGCGGCGAATCACGAAAAACAGTGGGAAATTTTACGAGGATGCCTTGAGCCACACAGTGAGCTGTTTCACAGTTCTGTCCAGAAACCCACGATTTTGCCGCAACGAGTTGGACTGGCGCCACTTAAATATCAAAAACATTCTCCCCCGTGAATACCGCCTTATTTTGCTTGAAGTAGCCCTTGAGGCAACATCGTTCCAACTAAAACTTTCCCTGCCCAATGCCCACACCCGACCCCCGGTATATAATTAGCGGTTTTTAGCTCCCCATTATATTTATTCGCAACATGGAACTCGCCAAAAGCTTCGAACCCCGCGCCATTGAGGCGCACTGGTACCCGATCTGGGAATCCCAAGGTTATTTCAAGCCTGCCATGAGCAGTGCCGCATCGGTCACCCCTGCGGATGGCAAGGATGCCTACTGCATCATGCTGCCGCCGCCCAATGTCACCGGCACGCTGCACATGGGCCATGCCTTCCAGGACACCCTGATGGATACCCTGGTCCGCTACCACCGCATGAAGGGTGACAATACCCTGTGGCAACCGGGCACCGACCACGCCGGTATCGCCACCCAGATCGTGGTGGAACGCCAACTGGACGCGAAAGGCGTGTCGCGCCACGATCTGGGCCGCGAGAAATTCCTCGAAAAAGTTTGGGAATGGAAAGAGGAGTCCGGCTCCACCATCACCCGCCAGATGCGCCGTCTGGGGGCTTCCTGCGACTGGTCGCGCGAGCGTTTTACGATGGACGACGGGCTGTCCAAGGCGGTCAGCGAAGTATTTGTCACCCTCTACAAGCAAGGTCTGATTTATCGCGGCAAGCGTCTGGTCAATTGGGATCCGGTGCTGCAGACAGCGGTTTCCGACCTCGAAGTGGTTTCCGAGGAAGAAGACGGTTCGATGTGGCACATCCGCTACCCAGTCGAGGGCGGCAGCGAGGCGCTGATCGTCGCCACCACCCGCCCCGAAACCCTGCTGGGCGACATGGCGGTGGCAGTGCACCCCGAGGACGAGCGCTACAAGCACCTGGTCGGCAAGCATGTGCGCCTGCCGCTGTGCGAGCGCACCATCCCCATCATCGCCGACGATTACGTGGACAAGGAATTCGGCACCGGCTGCGTGAAGATCACCCCGGCCCACGATTTCAACGACTACCAGGTCGGCCAACGCCATCACCTGGAGCCGCTCAGCATTCTCACGCTGGACGCCAAAATCAACGAATTCGCGCCTTCTCAATACCAGGGCATGGATAGATTCGAGGCGCGCAAGAAAATCGTCGCCGACCTCGAAGCCCAGGGCTATTTGGTAGAAATCAAACCGCACAAGCTGATGGTGCCGCGCGGCGACCGCACCCATACCGTCATCGAACCGATGCTCACCGACCAGTGGTACGTTTCCATGGAAGGCCTGGCCAAGCGCGCCCTCAAGTCGGTGGCCGACGGCGAGGTGAAGTTCGTGCCGGACAACTGGACCCATGTTTATAACCAGTGGCTGGAAAACATCCAGGACTGGTGCATCTCCCGCCAACTGTGGTGGGGCCACCGCATCCCCGCTTGGTACGACGAGGACGGCAACGTCTACGTCGCCAACAGCCAGGAAGAAGCGCAGCAGCAGGCCGGCAGCGGAAAAACCCTGACCCGCGACGAAGACGTGCTCGACACCTGGTTCTCCTCGGCGCTGTGGCCGTTCTCGACGCTGGGCTGGCCGGACAAGACGCCGGAACTGGCGACCTTCCTGCCCGGTTCGGTGCTGGTCACCGGCTTCGACATCATCTTCTTCTGGGTCGCCCGGATGATTATGATGTCGCTGCATTTCACCGACCAGGTGCCGTTCCGCGAGGTCTACGTGCATGGCCTGGTACGCGACCAGCACGGCAACAAGATGTCGAAATCCAAGGGCAACGTGATCGACCCGATCGACCTGATCGACGGCATCACGCTGGAAGAACTGGTGACCAAGCGCACCAGCAACCTGATGAACCCCAAGCAGGCGGAGTCCATTGGCAAACTGACGCGCAAGGACTTCCCCGACGGCATTCCTTCCTTCGGCACCGATGCGATCCGCTTCACCTTCGCCAGCCTGGCGTCGCACGGGCGCGACATCAAGTTCGATTTCAAGCGCTGCGAGGGCTACCGCAACTTCTGCAACAAGCTGTGGAACGCCACCCGCTACGTGTTGATGAATCTCGAAGGGCAGGATTGCGGTCAGGATGACAGCGCCGCTTTCGAGTATTCCGACGCCGACAAGTGGATCGTCAGCCGCTTGCAACAGGCGGAAAAGGATGTAGCCGAGGGCTTCGACCACTACCGCTTCGACATGGCCGCGCGCGCCGTCTACGAATTCGTGTGGGACGAGTATTGCGACTGGTACGTGGAACTCGCCAAGGTGCAACTGCAAAACGGCAACGAGGCTCAGCAGCGCGCCACCCGCCGCACCCTGGTGCGTGTTTTGGGCGCCATGCTGCGCTTGGCACACCCGCTGATCCCATTCATCACCGAGGAGCTGTGGCAGAAAGTGGCACCGCTCACCGGCGCGCCGCACTGCACTCAGGGCGGCAACGTCGCCTCCATCATGCTGGCGCCTTTCCCCCAGCCGAACGAGGCCAAGATCGACAATGCCGCCTACGCGCGCATCGCCACCCTCAAGGACATCGTCCACGCCTGCCGCAACCTGCGCGGTGAGATGAACTTGTCTCCGGCGCAAAAGGTTCCGTTGATTGCCCTCGGTGACATCTCTGTCTTTATCCCCTATATTCAAGCGTTGGCGAAGATCTCCGATATTGCGCTGGTCGAAGGCGAGCTGCCGCAAGCCGACGCACCGGTAGCGGTCGTCGGCGAGGTACGCCTGATGCTCAAGGTCGAGATCGACAAGGATGCCGAAAAAGCCCGGCTATCCAAGGAAATCACGCGCCTGGAAGGAGAAATAAGCAAGGCCGAAGCGAAGCTGTCCAACGAAAGCTTCGTGGCACGCGCCCCGGCAGCGGTCGTCGCAACGGAAAAGGAACGGCTGGCGAGTTTCGCCGACACGCTGGGTAAGCTCAAAGTGCAACTGGAGAAGCTTGGCGCTTAATCAGCCCTTCCTGATATACTAAGCCCAACAAAAACAAGCGGGTATTTTTATGGATAATTCCGGAAATCGCAGAAAACTGGCCGCGCTGGCTGTGGCAAGTGCTTTCCTTCTTGGCGGCTGCGCTACCAACGGCGACAAGCGCGACCCGCTGGAGCCGCTAAACCGCGGCATCTACCAGCTCAACGACACCGTGGACAAGGCCGTCATCAAGCCGGTGGCACAGGGTTACAAGGCGGTCCTGCCACAGCCGGTACGCACCGGAGTCGGCAATTTCTTCTCCAACCTCGACGATGCCGTGGTGGTCGCCAACGACCTCCTGCAATTCAAGCTGGAGCGTTCGGTGAACGACTTTCTGCGCTTGCTCACCAATACCACCATCGGCTTGGCCGGCCTGCTCGACGTGGCAACCCCGATGGGGCTGGAAAAACACAACGAGGATTTCGGCCAGACCCTGGGTTACTGGGGCATTCCCGACGGTCCCTATCTGGTGCTGCCGATTCTCGGCCCCAGTTCATTCCGCGACACGCTGGGCCGCGTGGCGGACTGGCAAGTCGACCCGCTGACCCAGCACCCTGAAGTGGCGGAAAGGAATTGGGGAGTGGCGGTGAAGCTCGAGGATGTCCGCGCCCGCCTGTTGGATACCGATCAAGTGCTCGACGATGCGGCCATCGATCCCTACGTCTTTGTCCGCGACGCCTACCTGCAGCGCCGCCGCAACCTGGTTTACGACGGCGAGCCGCCGCGCCGCAAATTCGACGACGACGAATAAATCAGGCGTCGCCCAGCGCCGCCTTCACCAACCAGATCGACCCGATCCCCATGCCGATCAGCAGCGCCTGCTGCAAGGTCGCGTGGATTTCCGCGCGTTTATGCAGACCGGGGATCAGGTCCGCCACCGCCACGTATATCATGCTCGCCGCCGCTAACCCCAGGAAAAACGGCGTCCATTCCTGCATGGATTGCAAGGCGAAATAGGACAATACCCCACCCACCAGCGTCGCAAAACTGGAAACCAGATTCAGCGTGAATGCCTGGCGCCGGGTATAACCGGAATGCAGCAGAATCAGGAAGTCGCCGACCTCCTGCGGAATCTCATGGGCAATGATGGCCAGCGCCGTAGCCACCCCTACCTGGAAATCTGCGATGAAGGCCGCCGCGATAATCACCCCATCGACAAAATTGTGGAAGGTGTCACCGACCATAATCATCATCCCGCTGCGCCCGTGGTCATGTCCATGCGCATCGGGCGCATGCGCCTCGCAATGATCTGCATCGTGGCAATGCCGCCACAGCACCAGTTTTTCCAGGATAAAAAACAACAGAATGCCGAATAATATTGTCGCAGTGGTATGTTCGATATTCTTGGTCAACTCGAAAGCGTGGGGGAGAATTTCCAGAAACGCAGCACCCAGCAGGGCTCCGATCGCGTAACTCACCAGCAACGGCACCCACTCGGCCCGCGCCGAAAAAGCGAATAGGGCCGCCACGACAATGCTCAGGACACCGCCCAGTAAGCTGGCGAGGATAATGCCGGTCAATATGCTCATATCGTTATTGTAATATCCCGCCGATTAAACTGAACGAGCCGCTAACCAGCGGCTCGCATACTTTCAAGGGGTGATGGGCCAGAATTTTTGAGACAGGAACTACGTCCTTGCTTACAAACTCATAACAAACTGATTAACAAGAAAATATATACCCAACCCTGAATATCCAATTCGGCCCGTATCATAACATGCCATAACCGTGGCAATGCACTGCCACCGCAGCAATTGCCCCTCATCCTAGGCGCGAATACTGGAAGGGCCATTCCAATCAGGTGTGTTGGCCGGCCGCTTAGCGCACTGTATAGCCGCGCCCTTCCAAACAGGCGGTCACCGCACGGCGATAGTCGCTATGGCGCGGATCGTCAGGACTGGCAAGCACCGGGTTGAAACCGACTTGCTCAGTCCCCCAACGCCGGCATTCGGCGCGATCTGCGTCGCTCTGGGAGGGTTTCTGATTGTTGCGTGGATATACGAACAGCTGTTCCCCAGGAGCGGCCGGCGGGATTGGCGAAACCGTGCCAGGCGGCACCGGCGAAGGTGAACTGGACGGCACCGGCGATGCCGAACGGGACGGAACCGGAGAAGGAGAATCCGAAGGAACCGACGAGATTCCGCTGGACAAACTGGGTGGCGCGGTGGAAATCATCTGCTCGGCAGGCGGCGCTACCACCATGTAACCACCGCTCGACGCCTCCATGTAATAAACGCCGTTGGCATAATAGTTCGGCACCGAGCCGACCCACACCGTCACCACGTTGGGCGGCAGCACCGGCACGGCTATCCCCAAAGGCGGCGTCACCACCGTGTAATAGCCACCGCTGGGACGATACCAGACGCCGGAATGAAAGAAAAACCGCCCACTACCGTAGCCAATCGCGACATTGCCGGGCGGCAGCACAGGGGTTACATAACCGCGGGCCGGGTAGTAATGGTTGTGGTGAAAACGCTCGTCGAACGTCCAAGGCCCATCGTGACGGTCATGGCGGTCGGCCAGCACATTAGCGCTGGACAACGCGGCCGCAAGCAGCAAGCCCAGAACCGCAACACGGGGAAGGAGAGGTTGTGGCATGAACATTTAGATCCTAAATGGTTGGGTGGCAATGGCGGCACAAGCCGCGCCGCGGATGATAACGCTTCCCTGCTTAACGGCCCAGGGGGGCCACGCCGACACATCGCGAGGAAACGGATAGGGGCACCTGCCGGAAACCGTGCCGCCACCCTCGAAAAAAAGGGCACGGATATTCATCCGCGCCCTTATTCACCTTGCTTCTGGATCAGTGGCGAACACCTTAACTCGCCATCTCCAGCAATACCTGATTCAACTTCCTAACGAAGGTAGCCGGGTCTTCAAGCTGACCACCTTCCGCCAACAGAGCCTGATCAAACAGGATACGACTCCAATCGTTGAAGCGCTCGCCGCTTTCGCCCTTGAGACGCTGCACCAGCGGGTGACGCGGATTGATTTCAAGAATCGGCTTACTGTTGGGCGCTTTCTGGCCGGCAGCCTTGAGCAGGCGTTCCAGGTTGCCGCTGATGTCATGCTCACCGGCCACCAGGCACGCCGGAGAGTCGGTCAGGCGATGGGTAACGCGCACTTCCTTGACCGTTTCGCCCAGGGATTCCTGAATCTTGCCGATCAAATCCTTGAACTCGTCGGCTTCCTTGGCCTGCTCCTGTTTTTCCGCTTCGTCTTCCAGGCTGCCCAGGTCGAGGTCGCCCTTGGCCACCGATTGGAGCTTCTTGCCCTTGAATTCGGTGAGGTTGGAAGCCAGCCACTCGTCGACACGCTCATGCAGAAGAATGACTTCGATGCCCTTTTTGCGAAATATTTCCAGGTGCGGGCTATTCTTGGCGGCGGCAAAACTGTCGGCGGTGACGTAGTAAATCTTCTCCTGCCCTTCCTTCATGCGCCCCACGTAATCGGCCAGCGAAACGTCCTGCACGTCGCTGTCGTTGTGGGTGCTGGCAAGGCGCAGCAGCTTGGCGATGCGCTCCTTGTTGGCGTGGTCTTCACCGATGCCTTCCTTGAGTACCTTGCCGAATTCGCCCCAGAATTTGGCGTATTTCTCCGCATCGTTCTCGGCCATTTCTTCCAGCAAGCCCAGCACCTTCTTCACCGAGCCGGCGCGAATCGCGTCGATATCCTTGCTGGCCTGGAGAATTTCACGGGAGACGTTGAGCGGCAGGTCGTTGGAATCGATCACCCCGCGCACGAAGCGCATATAGCGCGGCATCAATTGCTCTGCGTCGTCCATGATGAAGACCCGGCGCACATAGAGCTTCACGCCGTGGCGTTTTTCGTAATCCATCATGTCGAAAGGGGCGCGCGACGGGATGTACAACAACTGGGTGTATTCTTGCTTGCCTTCCACCTTGGCGTGGACATGGGCGAGCGGCGGCTCGAAGTCGTGGCCGACATGCTTGTAAAACTCGTCGTACTGTTCCTGAGTGATTTCGCTCTTGGGGCGCGCCCACAAGGCGGAAGCCTGGTTGACGGTTTCGTCTTCGTCGGTGACCTTGTTCTCGTTCTTTTCTGCGTCCCATTCTTCCTTGTTCATCACGATGGGCAGGGTGATGTGGTCGGAATACTTGCGGATGATCGACTTGATGCGCCACGCGGAAAGCAGTTCGTCCTCGCCTTCGCGCAGGTGCAGGGTGACTTCGCTGCCATGACCGGCTTTTTCCACGGTTTCCAGGCTGTATTCGCCCTCGCCTGCGGACTCCCAGCGCACCCCGTGCTCGGCGGTGAGGCCTGCACGGCGGGTGGTCAGCGTGACCTTGTCGGCAACGATGAAGGCTGAATAGAAACCCACGCCGAATTGGCCGATCAAATTGGCGTCCTTGGCCTGATCGCCGGTCAGCGAGGAGAAGAACTCGCGGGTGCCGGATTTGGCGATGGTGCCGATGTTGTCGATAACTTCCTGGCGCGACATGCCGATGCCGTTGTCGGCGATGGTGATGGTGCGCGCCTCCTTGTCGAAGGCGATGCGGATTTTCAGGGCCGAATCGCTTTCATAGAGAGCATCGTCGGAGAGCGCCTCGAAGCGCAGTTTGTCGGCGGCGTCGGAGGCGTTGGAAATCAGTTCGCGGAGGAAAATTTCCTTGTTGCTGTACAGCGAGTGGATCATCAGCTTCAAAAGCTGGCGGACTTCGGTCTGGAAGCTGAGATTTTCCTTATGGGTGTCGTTGCTCATGGTGCTTGGGTCTCCCGAAATTAATCATGCAATCGCCTAAGTGGGGGCTGGCATCGGCATTTCAAGCCCATTGCCCCTGAATCACCTTCTCCGCCCAAAACAGGCCAACCATGGTTTTTACATCGCTGATGCGGCCTTCGCGCACCTCCTGGAGCGCCTGATTCAACGACATCCGGATATTTTCCAGGAACTCGTCTTCGTCACGGCGGTGGCCGTGCTCAGTCAGGTCGCGCGCCAGGTAGATGAGGATGCGCTCGTCGGAATAGCCGATGCAGGGATGGATGGTGGTAAGAAACTGCCAGTTTGTCGCCGCGAAACCGGTTTCCTCGCGCAATTCGCGCTGCCCGCAGTCCAACGTGTCCTCGCCCGGGTCGATCTTGCCGGCCGGCAACTCCAGAAACTCCCGGCGCAGCGGATAGCGAAACTGCCGCACCAACAGGACGTCGCCGTCGTCGAGGAGCGGAACCACCACCACCGCGCCGGGATGAACGATATATTCGCGCCCGGATTCCTTGCCGTTGGGCAACCTTACCCGGTCTTCCCGAACATGCAGGAGCTTGCCGTCGTATACCGAGGCGGATGAAATTTGATGCTCGGTCAGGTCGAGTTCATTCATGGGTTTAATCCTGCCATAAAATTTAATTGACAATTGTTGAGTGTTTTACTATGGTATTGACAAGGGGAATCAATCCCCTGATTTTTCGGTGGCTATATCAGCTAATTCGAATTTACTTACAAGGAGATTATCATGGCCAGCCTGATTCACGATTTCAATTCAGACGGTATCGTCACCGTCAACCGCGTGTTGCTCAAGCCCGAGTATAGCGTCGACGATCTGCAGGAGCGCGTCGCGGTACTGTGCGAAAACGTCAAGACCTACCATTCCCAAACCGGCTTTGTCGGCGGATTCGTGTGCCTCAACAGCGGCATGATTTCCAACGAAGGGAGCACCACCGGACAAGCCGTGGATAGCCCGCTCAAGGACCGCGAGGCGCTGATCATCACGTTCTGGCGTTCATTCGAGGAACATGAACAATCGCACCGCAGTCCGACATTCCAGCCGCTGTTCCGCCAAGTTCTGGAACTGTGCGAAAACGGCAACGAGGAGATCGCTTATTCCATGCTGTGGTCGGGCGCGGCTTACAACCGCCAGGAAGCGGAAACCGCCAAAGCAGCCAAGGAGAAATACGCGGACTTGCGCTTGGTCGCCTGAAGGGATGAGAGCGCCCTCATCGGTAGCACCGGGAGGTCGCTCTTACTTTTTGCGCCAGAAATAGCGATACACGTAGCCGGGGTAAGCGAACACCAGGAACAGACAGACCGTGACGGCGTAGAATTCCCAGCGTTGTGCATGCACCGCGCCCATGTTGCGTTCGACCAACCACGCCAGGATGGCGACCCCAAAGTACATAAGGACCAATTCCAGCAGGCGCCAGGAGAATTTCTTGCCCCCGGGAGCGGGCAACACCAACAGCCGGCGCTCGACCAAAAACGGCAAGTTTGCCGCGACGAACGCCAGTACCAGCAAGATCAGGGGGTTGCTCACAGGCTGTGCTGAATGGAGTACAGGCACAACGCCATCAGCGGCTGGGGCAACAAGCCAAGAGCGAGAACACCCATTCCGTTCATCGACAGCAGCAGGTTGGCGTCGGGTTGCAACTGGATACGGGTCTCGTCGACGGGAGCATCGAAGTACATCAGCTTCACGATGCGCAGATAGTAGAACGCGCCGATTACCGAAAACAGCACCGCCGCCACAACCAGCCAGACGAAACCAGCCTGCAGGGCTGCCTGGAGTACCGAGAACTTCGCGTAGAAGCCTACCGTCGGCGGCACCCCGGCCATCGAAAACATCAACAGCAGCATCACGAACGCATGCCACGGGCTGCGTTGGTTGAGCCCCTTGAAGTCATCCAATTGGTCGGCTTCGAACCCCTGACGCGACAGGAGCATGATCATGCCGAACCCACCCAGGCTCATCAGCACGTAAACCAGCACGTAGAACATCGACGCGCTGTAACCCGCCTGACTGGCGCTGAGCAGGCCAAGCAGCAGGAAGCCCATGTGGGAAATGGTCGAATACGCCAACATGCGCTTGATATTGGTCTGGGCGATGGCGGTGATGTTACCGATCGCCATAGACAGTAGCGCCATGATGATCAGCATCCCTTGCCAGTCCGCCGACATGGTCGGCAAACCGCTGGCCAGGATGCGCAGGACGAAGGCAAATGCGGCGATTTTCGGTGCGCTGCCGATGAACAGGGTGACCGCCGTGGGTGCCCCCTGATACACATCGGGAATCCACATGTGGAACGGCACCACGCCGAGTTTGAAAGCCATGCCGGCAACCAGAAACACCAAGCCGAAAATCAGGATGGTCCTGTTTCCGCCGCCGTGCTGGATGGCGGTCGCCACCTTGTCGAGTTCGAGATGGCCGGTCGCGCCGTAGATCATCGACATCCCGTACAACAGCAGCCCGGAGGCCAGCGCGCCGAGCACGAAGTATTTCATTGCTGCTTCGGTCGCCACCGCCGAATCACGGTGCAACGCCACCAGCGAATACAAGGCCAGCGACAGCAGTTCCAGGCCCATGTAGAGGGTGAGGAAATGATTGGCGGAGATCATCACCATCATGCCGAGCAAGGCAAACAGCGACAGCGCGAAGAATTCGCCGCGAAACAGCTGGTGCATCAACAAGTAGGCACGCGAATAGACCAACACCGCAGAGACGGCAATATAGGTCATCAATTTCAGCACGTCCGACATCACGTCGTCGACGAACATGCCGTTGAAGGTCAGCGCCACTTGGCCGATACTGGTTCCCACCGTCAGCCAGGCAGCGCCGAGCAGGGTGATCTGGGTCAGTACATACGCGACGAAGCGGTTCTTGCCGCTGAACAAATCGGCCATCAAAACCACGCAAGCCATGGTCAGAACGAAGATTTCCGGCAGCGCGGGCGTCAGATTGGGCATCGCAAAGGCCATGGAATCCCCTACAGCTTGCTTTGAGCGACGTGGCTCAAGAGGTTATTAACGGATGAATGCATCACTTCGGTAAAGGGTTGCGGATAAATCCCCATCGCCAATACCGCAACGGCGAGCACACCCAATACCAGGGTTTCGCGGGCATCGATATCGGTCAGTTGCGCGACATGGTCGTTGGCCACCGCACCGAAAATTACCCGTTTGAACATCCACAAGGTATATGCAGCACCGAAGATCAGGGTGGTTGCAGCAAGGAAGGCGTAGAAGAAATTGACTTTCATCGCGCCCATGATGACCATGAACTCGCCGACGAAACCGGAAGTTGCCGGCAGTCCCGAGTTGGCCATGGCAAACAGCATGAACAGGCTGGCAAAGACCGGCATTTTGTTGACCACGCCGCCGTAATCGGCGATCTGGCGGCTGTGCATCCGGTCATACAACACACCGACGCAGAGGAACATCGCGCCGGAAATGAAACCGTGGGAAATCATCTGCACCAACGCGCCTTCAACGCCGTATGCATTGAAGATGAAGAAGCCAAGAGTGACGAAGCCCATGTGCGAAATCGACGAATAGGCGATCAGCTTCTTCATGTCGGCCTGCACCAGCGCCACCAGGCCGATATACACCACGGCGACCAGCGACAGGGTAATCATGAAGCCCGACATGGCGTGGCTACCGTCCGGGGCGATCGGCAGCGAGAAGCGCAGGAAACCGTAGGCGCCGACTTTCAGCATGATCGCCGCCAGCACCACCGAGCCGCCGGTCGGTGCCTCGACGTGAGCGTCGGGCAACCAGGTATGCACCGGCCACATCGGCACCTTGACCGCAAAGGCGGTGAAGAAGGCGATGAACAGCAACACCTGCTCATTCAGGCTGAGCGGCAACTTGTGCCATTCGAGAATTTCGAAACCGCCCGACTTGCCATACAGGTAGATCAAGGCAACCAGCATCAACAGCGAGCCGATCAGGGTATACAGGAAGAACTTGATGGCCGCGTAAACCCGGTTCTGACCGCCCCAAATGCCGATGATGAGGAACATCGGGATCAGCATGGCTTCCCAGAACACGTAGAAGAGGATTGCGTCGAGCGCGGCAAACACCCCGTTCATCACCCCGGACATCATCAGGAAGGCTGCCATATACTGGGCGACGCGCTTCTGGATGACTTTCCAGCCGGCGAGCACCACCAGCACGGTGGTAAAGCTCGTCAACAGGATGAACAACACTGAAATGCCATCCACCCCGAGGTGGTAGTTGATCTTGAAGGCCGGCACCCACGCAGCCATTTCGACGAACTGCATCTCTGCAGTACCGGTATTGAAGCCGGTATACAAGGGAATCGAAACCAGGAACCCGGCAATCGACCCGACCAGCGCGATCATCCGCGCCAGCGGCGCGTTGCGGTCGCTACCGGTGGCGAGTACGGCTACCCCTGCCAGAATCGGCAGCCAGATAACCCAGCTTAACAATGTCGAACCTTCGTTCATGGTTTCCCTATCAGCCTCTAATAAACAGCGTCATCAGCGTCAGAACGCCGATCAACATGGCAAACGCATAGTGGTAAATGTAGCCGGACTGGAGATGGCGGACCAGCGCCGAGCACATCCCAACCAAGCGTGCCGTGCCGTTGACGAAGAACCCGTCGATCACCGCCACGTCGCCGCCTTTCCACAATCCACGCCCCAGCAGGCGTGCGCCGCCGGCAAAGAACCACTCGTTGAATTCGTCGAAACCGTATTTCTTTTCGAGGATCATCGCCGGCAAGCTGAGCGTGGCCTTGATTTGCGCCGGCAACTCGGGGCGGCGGATATAGAGGAACCATGCCGTCGCCGCGCCGGAGAGTGCCAGCCAGAAAGGTAGCGTTGTTACGGCGTGCCCCATCATCCCCACCACGCCATGGAATTCTTCGGCCATGTGGGCCAGGCCATGATGCTCGTGAGAGATGAAAATGGCATCGCCGAAATAATTTTCGAACAGGATCGGGCCTATCAGCCAACCGGCGGCCACCGACGGAATCGCCAGCAGGATCAGCGGCAAGGTGACCACCTTGGGCGACTCATGCGGCTCGACCGGGCCATGATGGCCGTGATCATCGTGATGCGCATGCTCGTCATGATGGGCGTGGCGGAAGCGTTCCTCGCCGTGGAAGGTGTAGAACACCAGCCGGAAGGAATAAAAGCCGCCGACGAAGACACCGATCAAAATCGCCAGATAGGCAAAGCCGGAACCGGGGATATGCGACAGGGCCACCGCCTCGATGATCGAATCCTTGGAGAAGAAGCCGGCGAACGGCGGCAGGCCGGCGTTGGCGATGGCGCCGATCAACACGGTCAGGTAGGTGATCGGCATGTACTTGCGCAGGCCGCCCATGCGGCGCATGTCCTGCTCGTGGTGCATGGCCATGATTACCGAGCCGGCGCCGAGGAACAATACCGCCTTGAAAAAGGCGTGGGTCATCAGGTGGAAGATCGCCACCGAGTAGGCCGAGGCGCCCAGCGCCACGGTCATGTACCCCAGTTGCGAAAGGGTGGAATAGGCCACCACCCGCTTGATGTCGGTCTGGACGATGGCGATCAGCGCCATGAACAGCGCGGTAATCGCGCCGATGACGATGACGAAAGACAGCGCGGTTTCCGACAATTCGAACAGCGGCGACATACGCGCCACCATGAAGATGCCCGCCGTCACCATGGTAGCGGCGTGGATCAGCGCGGAAATTGGGGTCGGGCCTTCCATCGAGTCGGGCAACCAGACGTGCAGGGGAAACTGCGCCGACTTGCCCATCGCGCCGATGAACAACAGGATGCAGGTCACGGTGAGCAGCGCCGGCTGCATTTCGGAAGAAATCACCATCTTCATGCCAACCAATTCGTTGGCATGAGCGAACACGGCGGCATAGTCGAGCGTACCGAAGTGCGCCAAAATCAGCCCAATGCCCAACAGGAAGCCGAAGTCGCCAACCCGGTTGACCAGGAACGCCTTGAGGTTGGCGTAAATCGCCGTCGGACGGGTATACCAGAAGCCGATCAGCAGGTAGGACACCAGGCCCACCGCTTCCCAGCCGAAGAACAACTGAACGAAGTTGTTGGACATCACCAGCATCAGCATCGAGAAGGTGAACAGCGAAATGTAGGCGAAAAAGCGCTGGTAGCCGGGGTCTTCAGCCATGTAGCCAATGGTGTAGACGTGCACCATCAACGAAACGAAGGTCACCACCAGCATCATCAGCACGGTCAGCCTATCGATCAGGAAGCCTACTTCGAAGCGAGTTTCACCGCTGGTCAGCCAAGTATACACGGTGCCGTTGAAGGTGTGCCCTTGCTGGACGTCCTGGAAGATCAACAGCGACAAGACGAAGGAAACCGCCACGCCGAGGATGGTGACGACGTGCGATCCGGTGCGTCCGATGGCGCGCCCGAACAAGCCGGCGAGAATCGCACCGGCAAGCGGCGCAAGGGGGACCAGCAGATAGAGTTTTTGCATGTCCGTCATGTTAGCCCTTGAGGTGATCCAGGTCGGCCACGTTGATCGTGTTCATGTTGCGGAACAGCGCCACCAGAATCGCCAAGCCAATCGCCGATTCCGCCGCCGCCACCGTAAGAATGAAAAACACGAATACCTGTCCCCCGGTGTCGTTGAGGTAATGTGAAAATGCGATGAAGTTGATGTTCACCGCCAGCAGCATCAACTCAATCGCCATCAGGATGACGATCAGGTTCTTGCGGTTGAGGAATATCCCTACCACGCTGATGACGAACAACAGCGCACCGAGAATCAGATAATGGGTTAATGACAACACGGACGGACCCTCACTCTTCGCCCGGCTTTTCAGCCGGCATGGAAACCATGCGGATACGGTCGGCGCGCCGCACCTTCACCTGTTCCGCCGGATCTTGATGTTTGGTGTTGTGACGGCGCCGCAGGGTAATTGCGATAGCCGCCACGATGGCGACCAGCAGCACCACCGCCGCCAGTTCGAACGGGTAGACGTAATCGGTATACAGCAGGCGCCCGAGTTCCTTGGTGTTGCTGTAGGTCGCCGCGTGATTTTGCTCAAGGCTGGTGTATTCCGGGATAAATGACTTGCGCCCCAGTACCAGCCCCATCTCTAGAGCCATCAGCGCGCCCACCAGCGCCGCTAGCGGGATGCTTTCGCGGAACCCCTCGCGCAAACGGCGCAGGTCGAGATCAAGCATCATCACCACGAACAGGAACAGCACCATCACCGCGCCGATATACACCAGCACCAGGGTGATCGCCAGGAACTCGGCTTCCAGCAGCAGCCACAGGCCGGCAGCGCTAAAAAACGCCAGGACCAGAAACAGCGCCGCATGTACCGAGTTACGCGCGGTAATCACGCGCAACCCGGCAAACAACAGGATGGTTCCGAGGAAATAGAAAATCAGGGTTTCAAAATTCATGGTCTTGTCCGGTTCCCGTCAGCGGTACTTGGCGTCAGCCGCCCGATCCTTGGCGATCTGCTCTTCATATTTGTCGCCCACGGCCAGGAGCTTTTCCTTGGTGTAGATCAAATCGCTGCGGGTCTCACCGTGGTAATCGAAAATCCGCGTTTCGACGATGGCATCGACCGGGCAGGATTCCTCGCACATCCCACAGAAAATGCACTTGGTCAGGTCGATGTCATAGCGCGTGGTACGACGCGAGCCATCCTCGCGTTCCGCCAGGTCGATGGTAATTGCCAACGCCGGGCAGATGGTTTCGCACAGCTTGCAGGCAATGCAGCGCTCCTCTCCGTTGGGATAGCGGCGCAAGGCATGCAGCCCACGGAAACGTGGCGACATCGGGGTACGTTCCTCGGGGAACTGGATGGTGATCTTGGGCGCGAACATATAGCGCCCGGTGAGCGCCATGCCCTTGAGCAATTCCCACAGCAGGAAGGTCGAGAAGAAATCTTTTATACGGTCCATGTTCTTCTCTCCATCAGTGGAACAGGTAGCCGTAAGGCGTTTGCATCATGGCACCCACCACCAGAATCCACACCAGGGTCACGGGGATGAACACCTTCCAGCCCAGGCGCATGATCTGGTCGTAGCGATAGCGCGGGAAGGTAGCGCGGAACCACAGGAACAGGAACAGGACGAAGCACACCTTGGCGATCAGCCAGAAGAAACCGGGAACCCAGGTAAACGGTGCAGCCTCGATAGGCGGCAGCCAGCCGCCGAGGAACATTAGGCTGGTGAGCGTGGCAACCAGGATCATATTGGCGTATTCGGCAAGGAAGAACACCGCGAAGGCCATCCCGGAATATTCCACATGAAAACCCACGATTTCCGATTCGCCTTCCACCACGTCGAACGGGGCGCGGTTGGTTTCCGCCACGCTGGCGATGAGGTAGACGATAAACAGCGGGAACAGCGGCAGCCAGTACCAGTTGAGAAAGCCGCCCTCCTGGCCCTTGACAATCTGCACCAGATTGAGGCTTTGCGCGGCCATCAGCACACCGACCAGGGCAAAGCCCATGGCGATTTCGTAGGAGACGATCTGCGCGGCGGCACGCATCCCACCGAGGAAAGCGTACTTGGAATTGGAGGCCCAGCCCGCCAGGACGATGCCGTACACCCCCATTGAGGTGATACCCATGATGTACAACAGGCTCGCGTCGATGTTCGCCAATACCAACTCCGGCGAGAACGGAATCACCGCCCACGCCGCCAGTGCCGGCGCAATTGCCAGAATCGGGCCGAGGATGAACAAGCCCTTGTTGGCGCCGCTGGGAACGATGATTTCCTTGGTCATCAACTTGAGTGCGTCGGCAATCGGCTGCAGCCACCCTTTCGGGCCGACCCGATTGGGGCCGATGCGCACCTGCATGTAACCGATGATCTTGCGTTCGGCATAGGTAAGATAAGCCACACCCAGCATCAACGGCGCAACGATGGCGACGATCTTGGCCATGCTGTACACCAGCGGCCAGACCGGACCGAGGAAGCCTTGCAATGTGAGAACGACGGTTTCGAACATTACGCTCTCTCCACCTTGATTTCGTCGAATAGGCCACCGAGTGCGGCAGTTGCGGCACATCCCGCCGCCACCCGCACACAGCCGTCGGGCAACTTGTCGTCGCGTGCCGCGATCAACGTAACGCTGCCGTTCCCTTGGGATAGCTTGACCGTTTCGCCGGCAGCCACACCCAGCTTGGCAAGCACGCCGCCATTCATCCATGCCTGGGTCGCTGCGGCATGAGTCTTTTGCAAAGCAGAAGCCCGGCGCACTACAGCATCGGAATGATAGGCGGCGACTTCGCCGATGCGCTGCAATCCAGCAATGCTTGCGGAGGACAGCGGCTTGGCGGATTTCAGTGCATTGCTGAGTTTTCCTGCAACGTTGCCGTCGCCCAGCGCTTCGTTACGCACCTCTTCGCTGTTTTCATAGTCGAAACCTGCCAACTCAAACAGGTTGCCCAACACACGCAACACCTTCCATGCGGGGCGGGACTCGCCGAGCGGCTTTACCGCCCCGACAAAGCTTTGCACACGCCCTTCGGTACTAACAAAGGTACCGGAGGTTTCCGAGAACGGCACGATGGGCAACAGCACGTCCGCACTTTCCAGCAGCGCGTCGCTCTTGTAGGCACACAAAGCCACTACCAGATCGGCGTCACGCAAGGCGCTCATGGCTTGAGCTGCGTTGTAGGGGTCGCGATCCGGCTCGACGCCGAGCAGGATCATGGCTTTCGGAGCGGCACTCAGCATCGCAGCGGCATTTTTTCCGCTGGCCTGTGGGACCGCTTGGGCAAGATAGCCCCCCACGCTATTGGCAGCCTCACCGAGGAAGCCCAACTTGGCGCCGCTGAGTTCGGCGATTTGCTGAGCCAGGTAATGCAGCTCGGCATATTGGGGATGATGTTGGGCGAGGTTGCCGAGCAATACCGCCTTTTTCTCGCCGCTCTTGAGCGCGGCAACGATAGCTTGCGTGGCGCCTTCCACGTTTTCACCGGCCAGGGCACAGCGGACTTGATCGAGTGCATGGACCATTGCCGAAGGCGCGACGATGGCTTTGGCCGCAAGCGGCATCAGCAGGTCGTCGTCAACCGGGTTGACTAAACTCACGCTTGCCCCGCCCCGCACGGCCTGGCGTAGACGCAAAGCCAGCAGCGGATGGTCGGCGCGCAGGCTGGTTCCCACCAGCAGAACGCTATTCAACTCGGAAAGTTCGGCAACCGGCATACCCAGCCACGGCGCATCTTGCAACTCGGCGCTGAAATCGGCCTGACGCAGGCGGAAATCGATGTTATCGCTACCCAGCGCGCGGGTCAGCTTTTGCAGGAGGAACAATTCTTCGATGGTCGCGTGAGGCGTTGCCAACGCGCCAACTTCCGCAGCACCGCGCTTGTCCTTGACCGCCTTGAGGGCGCTGGCGGCGAAATCCAGCGCATACTGCCAGTCGCATTCGCGCCACTGGTCGTTCTGCTTGATCATCGGGCGTTGCAGGCGATCCGCCGCATTCAGCCCTTCATAGGAAAAACGCTCGCGGTCGGACAACCAGCATTCGTTGATGGCTTCGTTGTCGCGCGGCAATACCCGCACCACCGTGCCGTTCTTGCTTTGAATCTCAACATTGCTGCCCAGGCCGTCGTGCGGGCTGATCGAAGGGGTACTGCGCAATTCCCAGGAACGCGCCTTGAAGCGGAACGGCTTGCTGGTCAGTGCGCCCACCGGGCACAGGTCGATCATGTTACCGGACAGTTCCGACTCAATGGCGTTGCCGAGGAACGGCGTGATCTGCGAATGCTCGCCGCGCCCGATCTGGCCCATTTCCATGATGCCGCCGATTTCCTGGCCGAAGCGCACGCAACGGGTGCAGTGAATGCAGCGCGTCATATCGGTCGAGATCAATGGGCCGAGGTTCTTGTTGAACACCACGCGTTTTTCTTCGTGGTAACGTGACTCACCCTTGCCGTAGCCCACCGCCAGATCCTGCAACTGGCATTCGCCACCCTGGTCGCAAATTGGACAATCCAAAGGATGGTTAATGAGGATGAACTCCATCACCGATTTTTGCGCCGCCAGGGCTTTTGCCGAGCGGGTTTGCACCTTCATGCCCTCGACCACCGGGGTAGCACAGGCCGGCAGCGGCTTGGGGGCTTTTTCCACGTCCACCAGGCACATCCGGCAATTGGCGGCGACCGAGAGTTTCTTGTGGTAGCAAAAGCGCGGAATGTAGATACCCGCCGCGTCGGCGGCGTCGATCACTGTGCTGCCGTCGGGAACGGTCAGCGCCTTGCCGTCAATTTCGATATTCGCCATATTTTTAGACGCCGGAAACCAGGCACTTACCGTGCTTGATGTGATGTTCGAATTCGTGGCGGTAATGCTTGAGCATGCCCTGCACCGGCATCGCCGCGGCATCGCCCAGCGCGCAGATGGTACGCCCCATGATGTTGCCGGCCACGGAATCCAGCAGCGCGAGGTCTTCGTCGCGACCCTGACCGTGCTCGATGCGATGCACCACGCGGTACAGCCAGCCGGTGCCCTCGCGGCACGGCGTACACTGCCCGCAGGACTCCTCGAAGTAGAAATAGGAGAGGCGTTCCAGCGCCTTGACCATGCAGACGGTTTCGTCCATCACGATCACCGAGCCGGCGCCGAGCATCGAGCCGGCCTTGGCGATGGAGTCGTAGTCCATGGTCACGTCCATCATGATCTCGGCAGGCACCACCGGCACCGACGAACCGCCGGGAATCACTGCCTTCAACTGGTGACCGTTGCGCACCCCGCCGGCCATTTCGAGCAAATCCTTGAATGGCGTTCCCATGCCGATTTCGTAGTTGCCGGGCTTATTGACGTGACCGGAGACCGAAAATATCTTGGTGCCGCCATTATTGGGTTTGCCCAGTTCCAGAAATTTCTGCCCGCCGTTCTTGACGATATAGGGAATCGACGACAACGTTTCGGTGTTGTTGATGGTGGTCGGTCTGCCGTACAGACCGAAGCTCGCCGGGAAAGGCGGCTTAAAGCGCGGCTGGCCCTTCTTGCCCTCGATGGATTCGAGCAGCGCGGTTTCTTCACCGCACACGTAAGCACCATAGCCGTGGTGGGCATGGATGTCGAAATCCCAGCCCGAACCCAAGATATTCTTGCCCAGCAGGTTGGCGGCGCGCGCTTCTTCCAGCGCGGCTTCGAAACGCTCGTAACACTCGAAGATTTCGCCGTGGATATAGTTGTAACCCGCGCTCGCGCCCAGCGTATAACCGGCGATGATCATACCTTCGATCAGCTGGTGCGGGTTGTAACGGACGATGTCCTTGTCCTTGAAGGTACCCGGCTCGCCCTCGTCGGTGTTGCACACTACGTACTTGTCGCCGGGGAACTGGCGCGGCATGAAGCTCCACTTCAAGCCGGTGGGGAAGCCTGCACCGCCGCGGCCGCGCAGGGCGCTGATCTTGACCTGTTCGATGATCGCCTCGGCCGGCATTTTCTCGGCGATGACCTTTTTCAAGGCGTCGTAGCCGCCGACCTTGAGGTAATTTTCCAGCTTCCAGGATTCCGGTAGGTGGATGCTGTGGAAGATGACTTCGTTCAAACCCTTGATGTCCGCCATGATCACTCCAGCCCCGCCAGGATTTCGTCGATGATCTGGGGCGTCAGTTTCACCTTCATCTTGTGGTTGTTGACGGTGAGCAGCGGCCCTTCGCCGCAGGAGCCCATGCACTCGGACATTTTCAGGGTGAACTTGCCGTCGGCGGTGGTCTCACCGAAACCGATACCCAGCTTGCCCTGAATGTATTCCACCACGCTTTCCGCGCCCATCAGGGAACACGGCAAGTTGGTGCAGACGGTCAGCTTGTACTTGCCGACCGGCTTCAACTCGTACATGTTGTAGAAGGTCGCCACTTCCCACGCCGCGATGGCGGGGATTTGCAGGTAGCCGGCGACGAACTCAATGGTCTCGGGAGCCAGCCAGCCTTTTTCTTCCTGGGCGATGCGTAGCGCCGACATGGTCGCCGACTGCTTTTGCAGCGGCGGATATTTGGCGACTTCGCGGTCGATTCTTTGCAGCGATTCGGTCGAGAGCATTATCGGTCAATCTCTCCAAACACAATGTCGTAGGTACCCATCAGCGCCACCACGTCGGCGATCATGTGGCCACGCGCCATTTCGTCCATGGCAGCCATGTGGGCGAAGCCCGCAGCGCGGATCTTCATGCGATAGGGCTTGTTGGCGCCGTCGGAAATCAAATAGATGCCGAATTCGCCCTTGGGGTGCTCGACGGCGGCATAGGCCTCGCCGGGCGGCACGTGGAAACCTTCGGTAAAGAGCTTGAAATGGTGAATCAACTCTTCCATGTTTTCCTTCATGTCGGTGCGCGACGGCGGGGCGACCTTGTGGTTGTCGCTGATCACCGGGCCGGGATTAACGCGCAGCCAATCGACGCACTGCTTGATTATGCGGTTGGACTGGCGCATTTCTTCCATGCGCACCAGGTAGCGGTCGTAGCAGTCGCCGTTGACGCCGACCGGGATGTCGAAATCGATCTTGTCGTAGACTTCATAGGGCTGCTTCTTGCGCAGATCCCATTCGATGCCTGAACCGCGGATCATCGGGCCGGTCAGCCCCAACGCCAAGGCACGTTCCGGGGTGATCACGCCGATGCCGACGGTGCGCTGCTTCCAGATGCGGTTGTCGGTCAGCAGGGTTTCGTATTCGTCGACGTAAGCGGGGAAACGCTGGGTGAAGTCGTCGATGAAGTCCAGCACCGAGCCGTGGCGGTTGAAGTTCATCCCGGCCACATCTTTCTCGCTATGCACCTTCATCTTGGCCGCGTCGTATTGCGGCATGACGTCCGGCAGGTCGCGATAGACGCCGCCAGGACGATAGTAGGCGGCATGCAGGCGCGCGCCGGACACCGCCTCGTAAACGTCCATCAGGTCTTCGCGCTCGCGGAAGGTGTAGAGAAACATCGTCATCGCGCCGATGTCCAGGCCGTGCGCACCCAGCCACAGGAGGTGGTTGAGGATGCGGGTGATCTCGTCGAACATCACGCGAATGTACTGGGCGCGCACCGGCACCTCAATGCCCAGCAGCTTTTCCACCGCCATCACGTAGGCGTGTTCGTTGGACATCATCGACACGTAGTCGAGGCGATCCATGTAGGGCATCGCCTGGAGGAATATCTTGTGCTCGGCGAGCTTCTCGGTGGCGCGATGGAGCAGGCCGATGTGCGGGTCGGCGCGCTGCACCACCTCGCCGTCCAGTTCCAGAACCAGGCGCAATACGCCGTGCGCGGCAGGATGCTGCGGGCCGAAGTTCAATGTGTAATTCTGGATTTCAGGCACCGTAGCCCTCCTCGCGAATCACGCGCGGTATCATCACGCGATTTTCCATGCTGGTCGGCTGATAGACCACGCGGCGCTGTTCCGGGTCGTAGCGCATTTCGACGTTGCCGACCAGAGGAAAGTCCTTGCGGAACGGATGGCCGATGAAGCCATAGTCGGACAGGATGCGGCGCAGATCGGGGTGGCCGGTGAACACGATGCCGTACAGATCAAAAGCTTCGCGCTCGTTCCAGTTGGCGATCGGCCAAACTTCAACTACCGAATCGAGCATAGGGAATTCGTCGTCCTCGGCGAACACCCGTACGCGCAAGCGCTGGTTGTTGGCATAGGAAAGCAGGTGGGTCACCGCGGCAAAACGCTTGCCCGACCAACTACCCTCACCATAGGCGCTGTAATCGACGCCGCACAGGTCGGTCAATTGTTCGAAGCGCAGTACCGGATCGTCACGCAGAACTTTCGCGGCAACCAGCCAGTCCACCGCCTTGAGTTCAATGGTGATTTCGCCGACGTACTCGTCCAGCTTGACGATTTTGTCGCCCAGCGCGTTATGCAGACTAGCAGTAAGTTTTTCCAGTTTGGCGTTCATGGCATCAGGTCCGCGCGATGGTTTGGTCGCGCTTGATCTTGTTCTGTATCTGGATCAGGCCGTAGAGCAGCGCCTCGGCGGTCGGCGGGCAGCCGGGCACGTAAACATCAACCGGCACAATGCGGTCGCAGCCACGCACCACCGAGTAGGAATAGTGATAATAGCCGCCGCCATTGGCACACGAGCCCATCGACATTACCCAGCGCGGCTCGGCCATCTGGTCGTAAACCTTGCGCAGGGCGGGCGCCATCTTATTGGTGAGGGTACCAGCCACGATCATCAGGTCGGACTGGCGTGGGCTGGGGCGAAACACGATACCGAAGCGGTCCAGGTCATAGCGCGAAGCGCCGGCCTGCATCATTTCCACAGCGCAACAGGCCAAGCCGAAAGTCATCGGCCACAGCGAGCCGCAACTCGCCCAGTTGAATACCGTGTCGAGGGTGGTAGTAACGTACCCCTTCTCGAAAACGCCCTGAATACTTACTCCCATTCCAGCGCTCCCTTCATCCACTCGTACACGAAGCCGACCACCAGGATACCAAGAAAAATCACCATCGCCAGGAAACCAAACAGACCAATTTCCTCAAGCACCACCGCCCAGGGAAACAGGAAGGCAATTTCCAGATCAAACAGGATAAACAGGATGGCGACCAGGTAATAGCGCACATCGAACTTCATGCGAGCGTGCTCGAAAGCCTCGAAGCCGCATTCATAGGGGGACAATTTGGCCTCATCAGGCTTGCTGGGACCGAGAATCTTGCCGAACACCATGGGAACCACGCCCACAGCCAAGCCGACGAAGACGAACAACAGGATAGGAAAATAGTTTTCCAGCATTCGGAAAGTTTCCAAATTTTAAGTTCGTTATGATTTTGAACCGGAGCGAGCGCTGTACGCTCCCCGTAAAACCCGCCCCGTCGCTTCTATAATTTTGTTTACTGCTTTTTAACTACTTTTATATGGTGCCGATGAGCAGACTCGAACTGCTACGGCTTTCGCCACTACCCCCTCAAGATAGCGTGTCTACCAATTTCACCACATCGGCTTGTACTACTGCGAGCTAGCGGCGACGGAAGTATTCTAGCGCACTTCTACCACCGCCCAACCCAAAAACTTATTATTTCGGTATTTCTCCAGCTTTCGAACCTGCTTGGCTCTGCGGCGACGCCTTGCCGGCATCACCCGGGAGTACCGGGGCAGACTGCTGCACCGCCGGTTTCTGCACATCCATCAACCCCACCGGCTTGGCGCGATGCGCCGACAGATACGTCAGGGACATGCTGGTCACGAAAAACACCGTTGCCAGAATCGCAGTGGCGCGACTCAGAAAGTTTGCTGACCCGCTGGAGCCGAAAAGGCTCCCGGAAGCACCGCTACCGAAAGCTGCGCCCATGTCCGCGCCCTTGCCGTGCTGCATCAACACCAAACCGATGACGCCGGCTGCGGCGATAACATGAACCATCCAAAGCAAAGATTCCATAATTCCTCAAACTCAGGCCGCTGCGCGGCAAATCGTCAAAAACTCACTGGCATCAAGCGCCGCGCCACCAATCAGGCCGCCGTCTATATCCGGCATAGCGAACAATTCTGCCGCATTCGCACCTTTTACGCTACCCCCGTACTGGATCACCAGCCCGTCAGCCACGCTCTTATTCAGACCGGCAATCTTGCCGCGAATGAATGCGTGAACGGCTTGCGCCTGCTCCGGCGAAGCGGTTTTGCCGGTACCGATAGCCCATACCGGCTCGTAAGCCACCACGGCTTTTGCCAGACTTTCCACTCCGGCAGCCTGGATCACAGCATCAATCTGCCGCCCCACCACCTGCTCGGTAATATTGCCTTCACGCTCCTGCAGGGTTTCCCCCACGCACAGCACCGGCGTCAAACCAACTTTTTGCGCAGCAACGTATTTTTCCGCCACCGTTGCATCATCCTCGCCGTAAATGGCGCGACGCTCGGAGTGCCCGACCAGCACGTACTTGCAGCCGAATTCGAGAAGCATGGGCGCCGACACTTCGCCAGTGAACGCACCTTTTTCGTGCTGACTCATGTTCTGCGCGCCCCAGGCAAGCTTACTTCCCTGCAACATAGCCTGCGCTTGCGCGAGATAGGGAAAAGGTACACATACTGCGCAATCCATCGCGCCAAGATCAGCCACACCAGCCAGCACACCATCCAGCAATGCCTTGTTCTGGGCAAGACTGCCGTGCATTTTCCAGTTTCCGGCGACCAACTTTCTGCGCATGGTTCCCTCCTTTTCGCGAAGCCACGCATGGTACCGAGGAACGTCGTTCCGGTCAACCCGCAGTTCAGGCCACGCCTATACCAACCACATGCCGAGACTACCCCTGCGCGGCACCACGCACCGCAGCGGCAATGTGTTCCGCCCAACCACGCACCGGCTCTGCATCTCGGCCTTCGACCATCACGCGAATCAACGGCTCGGTGCCGGAGGCGCGCAACAGCACCCGGCCATGGTTGCCCAGATCGCCCTGAGCTTCCGCGAGTGCCGCCTGGACAGTAGCATCGCCCTTGAAGTCAAAACCTCTGGCGATACGCACATTGATGAGACTCTGCGGATAGATCGCCACTTCGCGGGTGTAGTCAGCGAGGGTGGCTTTCGCCATGCGCAGAGCTTGCAGAACCTGCAGCGCGGCAATGATGCCGTCGCCGGTGGTATGGCGATCCAGGCAGATGATATGCCCCGAATTTTCACCCCCCAGTTGCCAGCCGCGCCCCTGCATGAGTTCCAGAACATAACGGTCGCCGACGTTGGCACGGGCGAACGGGATGTCGAGTTTGCCCAGGGCGTGCTCCATGCCCAGATTGGTCATCAGGGTGCCTGCCACGCCACCCTTGAGCAGGCCGTGTTGCTGGCGATGCTTGGCGATGACATAGATCAGCAGGTCGCCGTCGAATACGGCGCCGTTGGCGTCCACCATTACCAGCCGATCACCGTCGCCGTCGAAAGCCACTCCGATGTCGGCACTATGCTCGGCCACCGCAGCCTGCAAGGCACTCACATGGGTCGAACCGCAGCCCTGATTGATGTTGAGTCCGTCCGGCTGGACGCCGACTTGCAGCACTTCCGCGCCGAGTTCGTGGAAAACGTGGGGGGCGATGTGGTAGGTCGCTCCGTGTGCGCAATCGACCACGATGCGCAGGCCACGCAAATCCAGTTCGTTGGGAAATGTGCTTTTGCAGAATTCGATATAACGTCCGGCGGCGTCGTTGATGCGCCGAGCCTTACCGAGTTGTGCGGAAGACATGGTAAGCAGCGGCTCGTCGAGAGCCGCCTCGATGGCGCGTTCAATCTCATCCGGCAGCTTAGTGCCCGCCCCGGAAAAGAATTTGATCCCGTTATCCTCAAAAGGATTGTGCGATGCGGAAATCACGATCCCCGCCTGGGCGCGCAAGGCGCGGGTCAAATAGGCCACCGCCGGGGTCGGCATCGGGCCGAGCAGGAGGATATCCACCCCTGCCGCCGAAAGCCCGGCTTGCAGGGCGGATTCGAGCATGTAACCGGAGATTCGGGTGTCCTTGCCGATCACCACCGCCGGATGGTCGCCTTTTCCGGTCGGCTGTTGCGACACCAGCACCTTGCCGGCGGCATACCCCAGCCGCATCACGAAATCCGGCGTGATCGGGGCTTCGCCCACCTTGCCGCGCACCCCGTCGGTGCCGAAATATTTTCTGCTCATTAATTGGTTTCCTCGATAGCCGCAACCACCTGCAGCGCCTGGCGGGTCTCCCGCACGTCGTGGACGCGCAGGATTTTTGCCCCTTTCAGCGCCGCAAGCACCGCGGCGGTAACACTGGGAATCAAACGCTCGCCGACCGGTAAGCCGGTAATGCTGCCCAGCATGGATTTGCGCGACATCCCGGCTAGCAGCGGGACGCCGAGTTTGGCAAAACACTCAAGATGGCGCAGCAATTCGAGATTATGTTCCAGGTTCTTGCCAAAGCCGAACCCTGGATCGACCACCAGCCGTTCGCGGGTGATGCCTAACGCCTGCGCGGTTGCCAAGCGTTCCGCAAGGAAAGTCGACACCTCTCCCACCACGTCCTGGTATTCGGGGGCTGCCTGCATGTTGCGCGGTTCGCCGCGCATGTGCATGAAACAGATCGCCGCCTGGGATTCGGCGAGAACTTCCAGGGCGCCGGGGGCGTGCAAGGCGTTCACGTCGTTGATCATGTCCGCCCCGGCCGCTAGTGCCTCGCGCATCACCTCCGGCTTACAGGTATCCACGGAAAGCGGGATGTCCTTGCCGCGCAACGCCTCAATCACCGGAATAACGCGCCGCAATTCCTCCTCCGTTGACGCAGGCATCGCGCCGGGACGGGTCGATTCGCCGCCGATATCGAGAATGTCCGCGCCTTCGTCGATCAGATGCAGGGCGTGCTCGACTGCGGCTGAGGTGGTAGCGTGCTGACCGCCGTCGGAAAACGAATCGGGCGTAACGTTGACGATGCCCATGACCAGCGGGCGGGAAAGGGAAAGACGGAAGGAGCCGCAGTGGAGCATTTGAGGACTGAGGACCGAGGCTTGTGCCGCTGGGCGTTGTATCGGAGAGGGCTGTCGCACGGCGACACAAAGCACTCAGTCCTCAGTCCGGATTTTCTAGGCTTCTTGCGCCGGATGATGCGCCGTCGGCGCGGCAGGGGCGGCGGGGGCGCTGCCGGAAGGCGGTTGGGTGGGCGGAACGGCAGCCGGCTTGGGCGGACGCGGCGCACGGCCTTCCATGATGTCGTTGATCTGGTCGGCGTCGATGGTTTCCCACTCCAGCAGGGCATGGGACATCGCTTCGATCTTGTCGCGATTCCCCTCAATCAGCTTGCGCGCCAAGGCGTACTGCTGATCGACAATGCGGCGGATTTCGGCATCGACTTTCTGCATGGTCGCTTCGGACACGTTCTTGTGGGTGGTCACGGAACGCCCGAGGAACACTTCACCCTCGTTCTCGCCATAGACCATCGGCCCCAGCGCGTCGGACATACCCCACTGGGTCACCATGCGCCGCGCCATCTCGGTAGCACGCTCGAAATCGTTGGAAGCGCCGGTGGTCATTTGCCCCATAAACACTTCTTCGGCAATGCGCCCGCCAAACAGCACAGCGATGTTTTCCATGATTTGGTCGCGATTCATGCTGTAGCGATCCTCGACCGGCAGCTGCATGGTCACGCCCAAGGCGCGACCGCGCGGGATGATGGTGACCTTGTGTACCGGATCGGTCTTGGGCAACAAACGCGCCACCACGGCATGGCCGGATTCATGATAGGCGGTGTTCTTGCGTTCTTCCTCGGGCATCACGATGGAGCGACGCGCGGCACCCATAATGATCTTGTCCTTGGCGCTTTCGAAGTCGTCCATGTCGACGTAATGCTTGTTGCCACGCGCAGCGAACAGCGCCGCTTCGTTGACCAGATTGGCGAGGTCGGCGCCCGAAAAGCCCGGGCAACCGCGCGCCAGGATGTCGGCGCGAACATCGGGCGCGATTGGCACCTTGCGCATGTGCACCATGAGTATCTGCTCGCGGCCACGAATGTCGGGCAACGGCACCACCACCTGACGGTCGAAACGACCGGGGCGCATCAGCGCCGGATCGAGCACGTCGGGACGGTTGGTGGCGGCGATCACGATCACGCCGGCAGTGCCTTCAAAACCGTCCATTTCCACCAGCAACTGGTTGAGAGTCTGCTCGCGCTCGTCGTTGCCGCCGCCCAGGCCAGCGCCACGCTGGCGACCGACAGCGTCGATTTCGTCGATGAAGATGATGCAAGGGGCGTTCTTCTTGGCCTGCTCGAACATGTCGCGCACCCGTGCGGCACCCACGCCGACGAACATTTCGACAAAGTCGGAACCGGAAATCGAGAAGAACGGCACCTTGGCTTCGCCGGCGATGGCGCGCGCCAGCAGGGTCTTACCGGTACCGGGGTTGCCGACCATCAGCACGCCGCGCGGAATGCGACCGCCGAGCTTCTGGAACTTGGAGGGGTCGCGGAGGAATTCGACCAGTTCGGAAACTTCTTCCTTGGCCTCGTCGCAACCGGCGACGTCCGCAAAGGTGACCGGGTTGTTGTTCTCGTCGAGCATTCGCGCCCGGCTCTTGCCGAAGGAGAACGCGCCGCCCTTGCCGCCGCCCTGCATCTGGCGCATGAAGAACACCCACACGCCGATCAACAGCAGCATGGGGAACCAGGAGACGAACAAATTCATCAGGAAGGAGGGTTCTTCCTCGGGACGCGCCTCGACGATCACGCCATTTTTCAGCAGATCGCTGACCAGCCAGGGGTCGGACGGCGCATAGGTGGTGAAACGCTTGCCGTCGGTCTTGACGCCTTTGAGGGTATGCCCCTCGATAGTTACTTTCGCCACTTGCCCTTGCTTCACCGCATCGATGAATTGGGAATATTCGACCGGCGCCTGCGCAGTGGTCTGGCGCGCGCCAAAATGGTTGAACACCATCATCAGGGTCAGGGCGATAATCAGCCAGATGGCGATGTTTTTCATCATGTTGTTCAAGAGAACTCCTAAGCGGCTACTGCAAGATACGTTTGAAAACAAATTCTACAATGATTCGAGCATTTTGAATTTTTAATTTTGCGGAGAAATACGCTGCCGGCGCGTGCATGATCCCCACAAAATCATAGACTCAAAGTTTGTCTTTCCCCAGCAGGTAAGTCTCGCTGCTCCTGCCGCGCGAAGCCTGCGGCTTACGGGTCAGCACCTGTTTGAATACGGTGCGCATCTGCTTAATGTAAGGCTCGAACCCGTCACCTTGAAACACTTTCACCAGAAAATTCCCGCCTTGTTTCAGGTGTTGGACGCTGAATTCCAGTGCCAGTTCAGAAAGATGCATGGCGCGCGCCTGGTCGGAAATCGCGATACCACTGATGTTGGGGGCCATATCGGAAATAACAAGGTCCACCGGCTTGCCGCGCAGAGTTTTTACCAACAGCGCAAGCACCGCTTCCTCGCGGAAATCGCCGAGAATGAACTCCACATGATGCAGGGGCTGCAACTCCAGTACGTCGAGCGCGATCACCCGCCCCGAATCGCCCACCTTGCGGGCGGCAATCTGCGACCAGCCGCCCGGTGTGGCGCCGAGATCGACCACGACCATGCCCGGCTTGAGCAGATGTTCGCGTTCGTCCAACTCCATCAGCTTGTAGCTGGCACGAGAACGATAGCCCTCCGCCTTGGCCCGTTGGACGTAAGGATCGTTGACATGCTCGCGCATCCAGGCTTTGCTGGTTTGGGTACGTTTCATAGGTTACAATGCGCCATTTTTCGCAAACACTTCAAAAACTTCAATGTTGAATCTTACACCTGAACAACGCCGCTTTTTGCGCGCCCAAGCCCATCATCTCAATCCCGTAGTTATGATCGGCGACGCCGGTCTTTCGGAAAGTGTTCTCAAGGAAATCGAGCGCAGCCTGGCCAGCCACGAACTGATCAAGATCAAGGCCCACCAAGGCGACAAGGAAGCCCGCGATGCCCTGCTCGAAGAAATCTGCACCCGCCTGGAAGCCGCATCGGTGCAGCATATCGGAAAAATCCTGGTGGTCTACAAACCCGCCGAGACACCGAAACTGGCACTACCTAAATAACGGTGTTTAGTTTTGAGTGTTTAGTATTGAGTTGCGGTCGTCGCGCCAAGCGCGCCGGAATCAAAACATGCGCAAAGCGCATTCCACAACTAACCACTCATCACTAAACACTCAAAACTATTTTCCGCGGTTCAGCAACACCACTCCCACGCCAAGCAAGCTTTCGATCAGGTACACCACGCTGGAAACCCCGTGCCACGTAGCAAAGCGATCCTTGAATACGCTGTGCATAACATCCGCCGGCAGAGCCTGAGATTTGAGCGCCACCATCACCGGCTGGATGCCGAAATGTCCGGCGGCGGTCAAGATCAGCATCGCCAACAAAATCCACAATACGCCCTGCTTGAAGGCGGCAGTCCCGAACCGGACGAATCGATATATTAGCAGGTAGATTCCACACGCCATGCCGACGTAGGCGATCAGGGTAAACATGCGCCCCGCCAGCACCCCCGCCAGCATCCGGTCATCCGGTAGCGCGGAAAACAATGCTGGCGCGACCAGATAGCCGATGGCCCATAAACCGCCGATCCATAGGGTAACCGCGATTTGGGCAAGAATATCGGGAAGGCTTTTCACAGACGGGTACGGGGTGAAGCGCGATAGGGAAAAGGATTACGCGCTGAACGCCTACGCATCCCCCGTTCCCCGTCGCCCATCACTCAGATGTACTTCACATCCAGCACTTCATATTCGCGGATGCCGCCGGGCGCCATGACCTCGGCCACGTCGCCGGCGAATTTGCCGATCAGGGCGCGGGCGATGGGGGAACCGATGGAAATTTTGAAAAGCTTGATATCGGCCTCGTCGTCACCGACGATCTGATAGGTCACGTTCTCTTCAGTTTCCAGGTCTTGCAGTTCGACGGTCGCGCCAAACACACAACGACCCTCGGCATCAAGCAGCTTGGGGTCGATGATCTGGGCGTTGGAAAGCTTGCCTTCGACTTCGGCGATGCGTCCCTCGACGAAACTCTGGCGCTCCTTGGCGGCGTCGTATTCGGCGTTTTCCGAAAGATCGCCGTGCGAACGGGCTTCGGCGATGGCGGCGATAACGCTGGGCCGTTCCACGGTTTTCAGTTTATGCAGTTCCTGGCGCAGCATTTCCACGCCGTTGGTGGTTAAAGGTACTTTGCTCATGGTTCGCTCTTCCTCCCTAGTTCGAGCGGTTCAACCCAGCCGGCGATGCAGACCTTGCAGGTCGAACACCTGCAATTCCTGCATGTGGCGCATCCCCACGCAGGCGGCGCGCGCACCGGCCAGAGTGGTGTAGTAAGTAATTTTGTTTTGCAGCGCGGCGTTGCGCATCATGTAGGAATCGTGCACCGCCCGCTTGTCTTCGACGGTGTTGACGATGAAGCTGATTTCGCCGTTCTTGATCATATCGACGATGTGCGGGCGACCTTCGTTGACCTTGTGTACCGCCGACACTTTCAACCCAGCTTCGACGAGGGCCGCCGCGGTTCCCTTGGTGGCAACCAAGTGAAAGCCCAACTCTTCGAGGTCGCGGGCAATATCGACCACCTTGGTCTTGTCCGCGCCGCGCACGCTGATGAAAGCCTTGCCGCCCGACGGGAGCTTGACGCCCGCCGCGAGTTGCGATTTGACGAAGGCTTCGGCGAAGCTGTTGCCCACCCCCATCACCTCGCCGGTGGATTTCATCTCGGGACTCAGGATGGTATCCACGCCGGGGAACTTAATGAAGGGGAACACCGCTTCCTTCACCGAGAAATACGGCGGCTTGATTTCGTGGGTGATCCCCTGCTCCTTGAGCGAACGCCCGGCCATGCAGCGCGCGGCGATTTTCGCCAACTGCATTCCGACTGCCTTAGAGACGAAAGGCACGGTGCGCGAGGCGCGCGGGTTCACTTCCAGCACGAACACGGTATCGCCCTGGATGGCGAACTGCACGTTCATCAGGCCGATCACGTTGAGACCCTTGGCCATCGCCACGGTCTGGCGGCGCAATTCGTCCTGCATGGCCTGGGAAAGACTATACGGCGGCAACGAACAGGCCGAATCGCCGGAATGCACGCCGGCTTCCTCGATATGCTCCATCACCCCGCCGATCAACACATCCTTGCCGTCGCAGATGGCATCGACATCGACCTCGATAGCGTCGTTGAGGAAGCGGTCGAGCAGCACCGGGGATTCGTTGGAAACCTTCACCGCTTCGCGCATGTAGCGTTCCAGGTCGCTTTGCTGATGGACGATTTCCATGGCCCGCCCGCCCAGCACATAGGAAGGGCGCACGACCAGCGGATAGCCGATTTCCTCGGCAAGACGAATCGCGTCTTCGGGGTTCCTCGCGGTACGGTTAGGCGGCTGCTTGAGCTTGAGATCCTGCAACAACTTCTGGAAGCGCTCGCGGTCTTCGGCGGCGTCGATCATGTCCGGGCTGGTGCCGATAATCGGCACGCCGTTGGCTTCCAGGTCGCGCGCCAGCTTCAACGGGGTCTGGCCGCCATATTGGACGATCACCCCGACCGGCTTTTCGACGTGGACGACTTCCAGCACGTCTTCGAGGGTCAGCGGTTCGAAATACAGGCGATCCGAAGTATCGTAATCGGTCGAGACAGTCTCTGGGTTACAGTTGACCATGATGGTCTCGTAACCGTCCTCGCGCATCGCCAAAGCGGCATGAACGCAGCAATAGTCGAATTCGATACCCTGTCCGATGCGGTTCGGCCCGCCGCCCAGCACCATGATCTTCTTGTTGTCGGTGGGCGCGGCTTCGCATTCTTCCTCGTAGGTCGAATACTGGTAGGCGGTGTCGGTAGCGAATTCGGCGGCGCAGGTGTCCACCCGCTTGTACACCGGGCGCACACCCAAAGCATGGCGCAAGGCACGCACGGCGTGCTGGTCGGTACCGAGCAGCTTGGCAAGACGGCGGTCGGAGAAGCCGCTGCGTTTCAGGGCGCGCATCTCTTCCTTGCCGATTTCGTCGGGATTGCGGCCCTTGAGGGTCTGTTCCTGGCGCACCAAGTCTTCGAGTTGGGCTAGGAACCACGGATCGACATGGGTCAGGTTGAAAACCTGTTCCTGGGTCATGCCGATACGGAAAGCGTCGGCAATGTACCACAGGCGTTCCGGGCCGGGATCGGCCAGTTCTCGTTCGATCTTCTCGCGGTCGGTGGTTTTTTCGTCCAGTCCGTCAACGCCGGTTTCCAGGCCGCGCAAGGCTTTTTGCATGGATTCCTGGATGGTGCGGCCGATGGCCATGACTTCGCCCACCGATTTCATCTGGGTGGTGAGGCGGTCGTTGGCCTGGGGAAATTTCTCGAAGGCGAAGCGGGGAATTTTGGTGACCACATAATCGATGGAAGGCTCGAAGGACGCCGGGGTACGCCCGCCGGTAATGTCGTTCTGCAATTCGTCGAGAGTAAAGCCCACCGCCAGCTTGGCCGCCACCTTGGCAATCGGGAAACCGGTGGCCTTGGAGGCCAAGGCGCTTGATCGCGACACGCGCGGGTTCATCTCGATCACTACCATCCGCCCGTCGTCGGGGTTGATACCGAACTGCACGTTGGAGCCGCCGGTTTCCACGCCGATCTCGCGCAGCACCGCCAGCGAGGCGTTGCGCATGATCTGGTATTCGCGGTCGGTGAGGGTCTGGGCGGGTGCTACGGTGATCGAGTCGCCGGTATGCACGCCCATGGCGTCGAAATTCTCGATGGAACAGATGATGATGCAGTTGTCCTTCTTGTCGCGGACCACCTCCATCTCGTATTCCTTCCAGCCGATCACCGATTCCTCGATGAGCAGTTCGCGGGTTGGCGAGGCATCCAGGCCGCGCTCGCAAATCGCCACAAACTCTTCCCGATTGTAGGCGATGCCGCCGCCCGAACCGCCCATGGTGAAGGACGGGCGGATGATGGTGGGAAAACCGATCATCGCCTGCACTTGCAGGGCTTCTTCCATGCTGTGGGCAACCGCCGCGCGCGGGCAGACTAGGCCGATTTTTTCCATGGCCTTCTTGAATTTCTCGCGGTCCTCGGCCTTGTCGATGGCTTCCTTGGTCGCGCCGATCATCTGTACGCCGTACTTTTCCAGCACACCGTGCTTGGCCAAGTCGAGCGCGCAGTTCAGCGCGGTCTGGCCGCCCATGGTCGGCAGGAGCGCATCGGGGCGTTCCTTTTCGATAATCTTTTCGACGATCTGCCAAGTAATCGGCTCGATATAGGTCACATCGGCCATACCCGGATCGGTCATGATGGTCGCCGGGTTGGAATTGACCAGGATGACCTTGTAGCCTTCCTCGCGCAACGCCTTGCAGGCCTGTGCGCCGGAGTAGTCGAATTCGCATGCCTGGCCGATGACGATAGGGCCGGCGCCGATGATGAGGATGCTATGGATGTCAGTACGTTTTGGCATAGGTCGATTCACGTAGGGTGGCCGGGCCGCAGGGCGTACCCCGCCATTTCAAAACCTCGCGGGTTGCGTTTCCTGTCCCGCCCACATTTCATATGTGAAACCGGAAATCGCGATCAGGCGATTTTCGGTTTCGGAATTTCAGTTGCGGTTCGCTTCCATCGAAGCAATGAAACGGTCGAACAAATAGGCTACGTCGTGCGGACCGGGGCTGGCTTCCGGGTGGCCCTGGAAGCTGAAGGCCGGCACGTCGGTGCGGGCGATGCCCTGGTTGCTGCCGTCGAAGAGCGACTTGTGGGTCACCCGCAGATTGGCCGGCAAGGTTTCCTCGTCCACCGCGAAACCGTGGTTCTGGCTGGTAATCATCACCCGCCCGCTGTCGAGGTCTTGCACCGGATGATTGGCGCCGTGGTGGCCGAATTTCATCTTGCGGGTCTTGGCACCGGAGGCCAGCGCCAGCAACTGGTGGCCCAGGCAAATCCCGAAGGTCGGGATACGCTTTTCCAGAACTGCCTGGATCGCCTGAATCGCGTAATCGCAGGGTTCCGGGTCGCCAGGCCCGTTGGACAGAAACACGCCGTCCGGGTTGAGCTTGAAGACTTCTTCCACCGGCGCCTGGGCCGGCAGCACCGTCACCTTGCAGCCGCGCTCGGCCAACATGCGCAGGATGTTGCGCTTGACGCCGTAATCGTAGGCGACCACGTTGAAGCGCGGCGCCTGCACATCGGCAAAGCCGCCCTCGAGACGCCATTCGCCCTGAATCCAGGTTTCCGGCTCGCTGCGCGACACCACTTTCGCCAAGTCCATGCCAGCCAGACCGGGAAAGCCTTTTGCCAGTTGCACGGCGCGTTTTTCGTCAATACCGGAATCCGGCCCGGCGGCCATCAGGCAACCGCTCTGGGCACCTTTTTCACGCAGGAGACGGGTCAGGCGACGGGTATCGATGTCGGCGATAGCGACCACCTTGTTGCGCTCCAGGTAGGCGCTCAGGTCTTCACTATTGCGGAAGTTGCTGGTCAGCAACGGCAGGTCGCGAATCACCAGGCCGCCGGCGTAAACCTGGCAGGATTCCTCGTCCTCGGCATTGGTGCCAGTGTTGCCGATATGGGGGTAGGTCAGCGTAACGATCTGACGGCAGTACGAAGGATCGGTGAGGATTTCCTGGTAGCCGGTCATGGCGGTGTTAAACACCACTTCGCCGACACTGTGGCCAGAACTACCAATGGAAACGCCGCGAAACACCGTTCCGTCGGCGAGCGCAAGTATAGCGGGCAGGCGGCTGTGCGGCACGAGAACTCCTTAATCACATTTCTAAATCGAACGTGCACTTTGTCGGCGGTGCTTGCCGTACCGCCGACGTACTGTCTGCGCACCGCCTTCGCGTTCACGTTCGATTTAGAAACGGATTGCCAAGCGATGCGATTTTGAACAGTAGACATGCAAAGCGGGACAGGCTTTCGCCCATCCCGCTTTAAACTTTTTGGATTATAGCTTAACGGCGACCGTCTATCAAATCAGCCACAATTGCCAAGTGTTCATCGTTCCCGTCCCGCCTCATGAAAAGCCTTTTGAACTGGGGAAAGCAGATATTCAATCACAGACCGCCGTCCGAGCAATATTTCCGCCGTGGTTTGCATCCCGGCGGCAAGGGAATAGCGATTGTTCTCCATATCCAAATGCATACTTTTGAGAGCAATCAAAGCCCGATAACCGATGGGCGGCATTTTTGCATTTTTGTCGTTTGCCCCATTGCTTGCGGCATTGTCAGAAGCATCGGCGCTCACATGTTCAACTTCGCCCTCGGCCAAACCGTATTTCTGGAAGGGAAAAGCGACAAGCTTGAGCTTTACCGCTTGTCCAGGATGAACGAATCCGGCGTCTTCATTGGATATCCACACCTCGGCGCGCAATTCTTTTTCCATCGGAACCAAGGTCAGCAGCACGGTGCCGGGCTGAACCACCGTACCCGCCGTATGGGTCGATAAATCCTTGACAACCGCTTCTTGCGGCGCTTTGAGTTCCAACAATTCCTGCCGGTGATTTTGCTTGGCGATCTCCTGAGACAGCTTGTCGAATGCGCTCTGATTTTCGTCGCGTTCCGCATAAAGCTGTCGACGGTAGTCGGTTTCGATCTGCTTGAGTTTCTTTTCCGACTGCATCATGCTGGCTCGGGTAGATTCCAACAAGTGTTCCTGAGCTTTGAGTTCCTGCTCCTTCTCGATACGCTCACGTTTTTTATCCCCGGCCATAATCGAGCCAGCGAAGCCATCCCTAGCCAGCTTTTCAAATGCCAGTTCTTGATCGCGGTAGTAAGGTAAAACCTCCACGAGCTTGGTCTTAATTGCTTCCGCCGAGGATGCGTCGTGCCGAGCTTTCTCATAACGGCTTTTTTCTTCCGCCAAAGCGGCTTCGAAAGCCGAGCGATTTGCCCGATATTGCGACTCGACTTCCCGAACGAGCGAGGGAGGATCTCCTGCCATCGGACGAAACGTTCGATTGCCCAATTCGGCATCGATACGGCGCAGCGTGAGGCGCTTGCGCTGATATTCCCCTTCGAGAGACTTTGCGTCTGCGTCGGTAATCAAGTTGTCCATTCTCATCAGCACTTGACCGGCCTGCACCACATCCCCTTCCTTGACCAATATTTCCTTGACGATACCCGAATCTGGGGGTTGCACGATCTTGAGGTAGCTTTGCGGCACCAGTTTTCCCTCGGCTACCGCAACGATATCGAGTTGGCCGACGTATCCCCATATCAAAAGAGCCGTCAGCAAGGCCAGAAGGGAGATCAATACGGCCTGCCCCAACGGATTGGGCGGCGCTTCCTGTATACGCAGGAGAGGGGGCGAAAAAGTGTGATGATCGGTCATTGTTTTGGGAAGTGAGAATATTTTCATTCGAAGACGACTATATCGATTTCCAGAGTGTCGGCAGGCGTCAAGTTAAAGAAGCCTAATCTTGTCCGCCCACCGACCATTAAATATTTCCGCCCCCTGTTCCCGAGGGAAGAACAGCAAGCTAAGCAACGCGTTGCAGATAGTCGCTCCCCGGAGACAATTTCGCCGGTGCGCCAGAGTTGGCTACGACAGACAAGCGTTCCGGCACATATCCCGAATTCGCCCCAAGCAATCCCGAGGCGGCACTATTCAAGACGGAAATGTCGGCCCCGTGGATTTCCTTCACTCCGAGCATCTCGTCGTTCATGGCGGATATCCTGGACACGGCTTTATCTGCTTCACCCCAACGAGCCAATGTGATATCGCCACTCGTATTTTTTCCCTCGGCAGCGATTTCCTGCGTATTCGAATCGAGCAACGACGGGTCGAGGAAGACGGGGTAGCTACGTCCCTTTTTGTCATCCGAACTCGATTTCGAGCCGGAACCATTGGCGGATTGTTTATCCTTCTGAGCGGCGGAGTTACCGGAATCGCCCTTTTCATCTTGCTTACTATTCCCGGACGAACCCGGGTTCCCGGGAGAAGTGCCCGAGCCATCATTGTGATTGGAGTCATGACCGGGAGGCGGCGCGTCTTCCCCATTGCCGACGCCTTCGTTACCATGCTCCTGTTTGTCGTCATTGCCGCCAGCCCCGACTGTCACCCTGAAAACATCGGAAGCCATGGACAACGGGCCATGGTTATCGCTTGCCGTCACACGGATATCCAGAGAACCTTTCACACCCTTCGGCACGTGACCGCTGAAAGCCTGGCTCGCGGCATCGAACTTGACCCACGCAGGCAACG
This sequence comes from Sulfuricella sp., assembly GCA_018336195.1. GTDB lineage: Bacteria > Pseudomonadota > Gammaproteobacteria > Burkholderiales > Sulfuricellaceae > JAGXQV01. The sequence goes on from JAGXQV010000052.1 coordinate 55,847, forward strand.
CACTTCCGTCAGCAAGCGTGGCGCTGAAAACCAGCGTATCGCCGACATCCACATCGGAAAAATAGCTTATCGGCATTTTCCAGGAGAAATCGGTATTGGCGGCCACCTTGGTATCCGGCAAAGGAACCGCAACCACCGGGGCGTCGTTTTGACCCACTACGCTAATCGCGATGTCGCCTTGCGTGGCCATGGTCCCGTCGCTGGATTGGTAGCTGAAGTGCTCGACCACGCTCTGCCCCGCGCCCAGCGCTTGAACCGCCGCCGCGGTGTTGTCCAGTTCGTAGCGGCTGCTGCCGTCCGCGAGCACGGTCAGCGTTCCATACACACCCTGGCGGATGCCGGGGTCGGCGACTTTCAACACCGTGCCGGCGTCCGGGTCGCTGTCATTGGCTAACACGTTGCCGCTGACGCTGGTTTGAACATCTTCCGTTACCGTGACGGCATCATTCATCGCGACCGGGGCCTGGTTGGCGATTTCCAGGCTGAAGCTCGTGCTGGCCGTGGCACCCGCCTGGTCGGTGGCAGTGACCTGGATTTGCAGGGTGCCGACCGCGCCGGCCACCTTTCCGCTGAAACTTCCCGTCGCGGCGTCGAACGCCAGCCAGGCAGGCAACGCGCTTCCATCCGCCAGCGTAGCGCGGTAGCTGAGTTGGTCGCCGTTTTTCACGGTTTGCTTGGTCAAAGTTAGCGCCGCGACTGGGGCGTCGTTCCGCCCGGTCACGGTGACGCTAATCTCTGCCGGGGTGGCGGCAGTACCGTCGCTGGCCTGGTAGCTGAAATGGTCAACAACGCTTTGCCCGGCGCCCAGCGCTTGTACGGCGGGGGAGCCGTTGTCCAGTTGGTAAGTGCTGGTGCCGTCCGCGAGCACGGTCAGCGTTCCATACACACCCTGGCGGATGCCGGGGTCGGCGACCTTCAGCACTGTACCGGCGTCCGGGTCGCTGTCGTTGGCGAGGAGGTTGCCGACGATGGCGCTGGGGTCGTCTTCCGTTGCCGTGGCGGCGTCGTTCATCGCGACCGGGGCTTGGTTGGCGATTTCCAGGCTGAAGCTCGTGCTTGCCGTGGCGCCCGCCAAGTCAGTCGCCGTTACCTGGAGTTGCAAGGTGCCGACCGCGCCGGCCACCTTTCCGCTGAAGGCGCCGGTCGCGGCGTCGAACGCCAGCCACGCCGGCAAGGCGCTTCCGTCGGACAGGGTGGCGCGGTAGCTGAGTTGGTCGCCGTTGTCGACGTCGGTGAAGAGTCCTGCCGGCAGTTGGTAGCTGAGTTGGTCACCGTTTTTCACGGTTTGCTTGGTCAAGCTTAGCGCCGCGACTGGGGCGTCGTTCCGCCCGGTCACGGTGACGCTAATCTCTGCCGGGGTGGCGACAGTACCGTCGCTGGCCTGGTAGCTGAACCGATCGATGACGCTTTGCCCGGCGCCCAGCGACTGCACGGCGGCCAAGCCGTTGTCCAGTTGGTAAGTGCTGGTGCCGTCCGCGAGCACGGTCAACGTTCCGTAGGCGCCCTGGCGGATGCCGGGGTCGGCGACTGTCAACACCGTGCCGGCGTCCGGGTCGCTGTCATTGGCGAGCACGTTGCCGCTGACACTGGTTTGAACATCTTCCGTTACCGTGACGGCGTCGTTCATCGCGACCGGAACCTGGTTGACGGCGGTGGCGCCGGCGACCGTGATATCGAATGTATCCGTCGCCATCCGGTCGGTACTATCGTAGGCCGTGACGGTAACCGAAATGGTGCCGACATCCGCTTTGCCCGGCGTCCCGCGGAAAGTCAGCGTGTCCCAATCGACGGATATCCAGTCGGGAAGCGCGTTGCCATCCGCCAGGGCGATATCGAAGTAAAGGTAATCGCCGTGAGCCAGGTCGACGTCGTCAAAAGTATCGGCTGGGATGGTGAACTCAAAAAGCTCGCCCTCCCGAACCGTTTGATCCGCCACAGGCGTCACCAGGAACGGGGCATTGCCGGGGGCGAGGACATTCAGATAAACCTCGCACAGGTCGTAATCGCCTGCCGAATCGGTCGCGGTGATGGTCAGGGACAAGCCACCGATACTCGATTCATCCGGCGTACCGCTCAATTCGCCGGTCTGTGCATCGAAAGTCAGCCACGCCGGCAAGTCGCTGCCGTCGCTCATGGTCACCGAGTATTCCAGCGCGTCGCCGAAAATCGCGTCCTTGTCGCGGAAGGTGTCGGCGGGAAGCACCAGACTGAATGCCTGGCCGCTGGTAACCGTTTGGTCCTGCAAGGGGTTCGCCAGGTAGGGATTATCATTGACGTTGAGCACTTCCAGCGCGAAGGGACTACTCGCCACCAGCCCCCCAGGGTAGGTGGCGGTCACCACCAGGCTCAACGACGCGACATCCTCGTTTTCAGGATATCCGCTGAAAGTCCGGGTGTCCGCATCGAACCGCAGCCAGGCCGGCAGCTCGGAGCCATCGGCCAGTTTCGCGCTGAAGACCAAGGCATCGCCACGGGGATTAAGGAACAAATTGTCCGGCACAGTGAATGCAAAGGAATCGTTCTGCGCGGTCACCTGATTGGCGATCCGCTCGGAAGCCAGCAAATTCGCAAAAGCCTCCTGGGTGGTGAACTCGCTGCCGTCGGGAAAACGCACCACCTGAATCGCCGGATCGTAAAGCGTCCCGATAGCCAGGCTGTCGCCGTTGCCGACGTCCAGCGTCAGCTCGCCGCTTTCGCCGATGCCCGGCGTCACCCCTTCGACGGCTATGCCATCGCCGAAAACCAGCGTATTGGTCTCCGCCCGGCCTATCTCCGAGTCGACTCCCCCACCGCTATCTTCAATCCGGTCGATGCCGTCGCCGGGATTGAAAAGATAAGTGTCGTTCCCCAAGCCGCCCGCCAGGTAATCGTCGCCCGTACTGCCTGCCAAGGTATCGTTGCCATCCCGCGCATTGAGATTATCGTTGCCCCCCAAACCTTCCAGGCGGTCGTCGAACGGCGTCCCGAGCAAGGAATCGGCGGCTTCCGTGCCTCTCATCGCGTTGCCGCCCGCCTGCGCCATGAACTCGTCGATGGACAGCGTGGTGCCGTCGCTGAATTGCAAGGTTTGCACGGCATAGTCGGAAATGCTGCCGATGGCGATGCTGTCGCCGTTGCCGAGATCCAGCGTCAGTGGCCCCTGGTCTCCTTCAAAAACCGCCTTGATCCCGGCGGCCGTGATGCCCGCGCCGAAACTCAGGACGTTGGTATCCCCATTGGATTGATCGATCACCGTATCGGCGCCGTCGCCCAGGTTGTAAAGGTAGGTATCGCTGCCCGCTCCGCCGCTCAACACGTCGTTGCCGGCGCCGCCTTCCAGGGTGTCCGCCAGCACGCTGCCGTAAAGCCGGTCATCCCCGCCCAAGCCTTGCAGCGGCAATTCGCCGCCGAACGTGCTCATGACGTCGGCGCCTTCCGTCGCCGCCAGGCGGATGACGCTTTTTTGCGCCAGCAAATCCGCCAGGGCCAATGACGTCCCGTCGTCGAAGCGCAAGGTTTGAATCGCCAGGTTATCGAGTGAGCCGACGGCGATCTGGTCGCCACTCCCCAACTCCAGCGTCAAGGTATTGGCTGCGGGATCCCAGCGGGTGGCAACGTCGTTCGCCGCGATGCCCGCTCCGAAGCTCAGCGTGTTGTCGCTTGCCGCGTCGTCGAGTATCGCATCGGCGCCGTCGCCGCGATTGAAAAGGTAGGTGTCGTTGCCGCCGCCGCCCACCAAGGTATCCCGGCCGCGCCCGCCTGCCAGGGTGTCGTCGAGTATGTTGGCGCTCAAATAATCGTCGCCGTCCTGGCCGGCCATCTCGAAGGAATAGCCATCGAAACCATACAGATGGTCATTCCCGTTGGTACCGGTAATTTTCAAATCCCGCTGCGCAAGCAAATTGCGTAACGTGGAAGCCGTTCCGTCGGCGAACTGGACGTTTTGTATCGCCGGCTCGACGGAATATTGATCGAATTCCAGACTCACGCTGTCGTTTCCGCCCAGATCCAGAACAATCGCATAGGCGTTATTCTGTGCCGTGGGTTGCCGATAGGACGCCACAATATCACCCGCCGCGATCCCCTTGCCGAAACGCAACGTATTGTCCCCGCCCGGCATCCATCCCCATTGCGGGTGATTCTGCGGGCCGGTGCCATCCCGGATGGTATCCGCCCCATCGCCGCGATTGAACACATAGATATCGCTCCCGCCGCCGCCGATCAGCGTATCGTTCCCCGCCCCGCCGACTAGGCAATCGGGAATCAGGCCGTCTTTCGCATCCTCGCCGATCAGGGTATCGGCCTGATCCGTCCCGGTTTGGAGCAGGCCGTGTTGCATGATGAAATCCTTCACGTCGAGCACGCTGCCATCGGCGAACTCCATGGTCTTGACGAACATCCCGTCAAACGGATCGAGATCGAAAACCCCATGAATCACCACACCAGGAAGCACCCCGATGACAATGCTGTCGCCATTGCCCAAATCCAGGATGCATTGCGCCCCCGCGGACTCGGGAGCGCGCCGCACCGTCAACATCTCCGCCGTAATCCCCGCGCCGAAGCGCAGGACGTTGTTGTCCGAGCCGCTGTCCTGGATGCTGTCCGCCCCGTCGCCCAGGTTGTAGAGGTAGGTATCGGCTCCCGCAAGACCCTGGATGTGCTGGTTCCCTTTCCCCGCCTGGAGGGTGTCGCGGTACGGCGTGCCGATCAGGTCTCCCGAGACGCCCGTCCCTCGGACATCCAGCGGGTGTTGTGCGATGAATTCCGCTATCGTGAACGTGCTGCCGTCGGCGAATTTCAGGCTCTGGATGGCGATATCTTCCGCCGTGCCGATGCTGAGGGTGTCTTCGCCTAATCTGGCGACGACGCGGGAGGCTTCGAGACTGCCATCGCTAACTTTTGAAAATCTTGTCGCAGCCATGGGTGGCGCGGCGGACGATGATCCTGGGCTAGCCCCTTCAGGCCGGATTGGCTTCGATATCGCGTAGCGCTTCCCGCCGCGCCCCGGTCAACGCCGGCCCGAAGTTGATGACTTCATCCACCTGTAGTCCTTTGGGTATCTGGTGGGTGATGAAGATCATGGTGACTTTGCCTTTGAGCTTGTTGATGGTTTGGGCGAAGTTGGCGGCGGTGTGCGGGTCGAGGTTGGATACGGCTTCGTCGAAGATGAGAACTTTAGGTTTCTTGAGCAAGGCTCTGGCGATAGCGATACGCTGCCGTTGTCCGCCGGAAAGGTTGGTGCCGCGTTCACCGATTTCGGTCTGGTAGCCTTGGGGAAGTTGTTCGATAAAGTCGTGTATTTCCGCGGCCTTGCAGGCGGCGATGACGTCGCTGAAGGTAGCGTGGGGATGCGCCATGACCAGGTTGTCATAGAGGGTGCCTGCGAAAAGAATAGTTTCCTGCGGAACGACGCCGAATATCTGGCGAAGCTCGTTGGCGGCAAGGTGACGAATGTCCTTGCCGTCGAGTTGGATTTGCCCGTCGCTGGGCCGGTAGAACCCCAACAGGAGCTTGGCGAGGGTGCTCTTGCCGCAGCCGGACGGTCCCACCAGAACAGTGAAATGTCCGGGCTTGAAGGTCATGTCCAGTGCGCGATAGAGCCAGGGGTGTTGTTCGCTGTAACGGAACGACACACCGCGCAACTCGATACTGCCATGACCGGCATTTTCGCGGCTGGGGATGAGGGCGTAGGGTTCCTTGGGCATGTCGAGGATATCGCCGAGCCGCTTTACGGCGATGTTGGCCTGTTGGAATTCCTGCCACAAACCGACCAGGCGCAGCATGGGCTGGCTCATGCGGGAAGCGAACATTTGAAAGGCGACCAACATGCCGACGGTAAAGCCTTCGTTCTTCATCACCAGGAGCGCGCCGACGATGAGGATGGACAGCGTCATGACTTGTTCGATGGCGTTGGCGACGACGTTGTAGCTGTTGCCCACCTGTTTGGTGGTAAATCCCGAGGCAAGATAACTGGCAAGGTAACCATCGTACTTGGTCTCGATGTGGGCTTCCATTTGCAGCGATTTGACGGTGGCAATGCCGCTCACGTATTCGGTGAGGAAGGCTTGGTTGCGTGCGCCGAGCATGAATTGGCGGTTCAGCTTGTCGCGAAAGAGCGGCGCAACGAGCAAGCTGAGGATGCCGATCAGCCCCAACAGAAAGACGGCAATCAGCGATAGTTGCCAACTATAGGCAAACATGACCGCGAGAAATATGAACAGGAAAGGGAAATCCAGCACCAGCGTGATCGCGGCGCTGGAAACGAATTCGCGGATGGTTTCCACGCCATGCAAACGGGCGACCAGCACGCCGGTGGGACGCTGCTCGAAATAGGGGAGCGGCAAACGCAATAGGTGGCGGAAGACTTTACTGCCGAGCACGGCGTCGATGCGGTTGCCGGTATGCAAGACCATGTATTGGCGTAGCCAGGTCATGACTGCGGTAAACAGCATGAACATCGTCAAGGCAACGCCGAGCACGATCAGGGTGCTCTGGGTTTAGTGAACGACGACCTTATCGATGATGACCTGGGTAAACACCGGTATCGCCAGCCCGACCAACTGGATGGCAAAGGAGGCGAGAACGACGTCGCGCCAGATTTTCTTGTGTTTGAGTAGTTCGGGAACGAACCAGCGAAAGCCGAACTTGGGTTTTTCGATCTCGAAACCGGCGATATTTTCCCCGTCTTCGTCGTTTGCCGCACCTGCTTCGCGGGCAACCAGGACAAGCTGCTGTTCCAGGCGGGCGGCGGCTTCTTCGAAGGCCAACGTTTCGGGGGTTCCCAAACCTGGGCGATGGTAGACGAGTTTTTGATTCTCGACTTTCAGGACGAATACCGGAAGAAGCGTCGCTGCCGCCTCATGATCATTTTCGTGGCTCGCTCGTGAAGTAGAATCGACACCACTCTCGGGAACATCCGCCGTATGGAATTCGGAGTTCCTGCCTTCAGCCTTCGATGTCTCGTCTTTGAGGAAGACGATGAAGGGACGCGGCAATTTATCCCACCCGTCTTCGGGCAATGTCCGCGTACCGGCCTTGAATCCCAGCAGTTGCGCGGCCTCAAGGAACGAAACAAGGGTATAGGGAGGAGCAAATCCGTTTTGCACCAAAGCGGCGTCGAACGGCACCCGATGAAGATTGCACAGGCTCCCCAGCAGCCAGACGTAACTTTCGTCGAGTATTCTTCGCTCCAGCATTCTTCTCTCCCTGAGCTTCGTAACCGATGTCTCGGCTATCCGGCAAGTGCGTACGATTTTCGATTAAGCGTTATCGTCGAAAGAGAAAGACCACGCCAAGGCGGTTCCGAAGACGGAATCCATCGCGTCACAGCGAAATTGCGAGAGCAAATCGCCTACTTCAACCCCAGCACATCCTGCATGTCGTAGCTGCCCTTGCCCTGGCGCGCCAGGAAGCGCGCGGCGCGCAGTGCGCCCAGCGCAAAAGTAGCGCGGCTGCTGGCTTTGTGGGTAATTTCCAGCCGTTCGCCGATACCGGCGAACATGACCGTATGGTCGCCGACAATATCGCCGCCGCGCACCGTGGCGAAACCGATGGTCGAGGGCGAGCGCTCGCCGGTCACGCCTTCGCGGCCATACACCGCGCATTCGGCGAGGTCGCGACCCAGCGCATTGGCAACCACTTCGCCCATGCGCAAGGCAGTGCCGGAAGGCGCATCGACCTTGTGGCGGTGATGAGCCTCGACGATCTCGATGTCGTAGCCTTCGTTCAGCACCCGAGCGGCGATGTCGAGCAACTTGAGGGAAAGATTCACCCCCACGCTCATGTTGGGCGCGAACACCACGCCGATATCCTGGCCGGCGTCGGCGATGAATTGTTTCTGCTCGGGCGTGAAACCGGTGGTGCCGATCACGATGTTCACCCCCAGTTCGCGGCAAATTTTCAGATGCTCAAGGGTCGCCTCGGGACGGGTAAAGTCGATCAGGGCGTGCGCGCCTTTCAGCGTCGCCGCCAAATCGTGGCTCAGTTTCACCCCGACGGTGCCGCCGAATTCGCCGGCATCGCGCCCCACCAGCGCACTGCCGTCGCGTTCCAGCGCGCCGTGCAGGTGCAAATCGCCTGCCTGTGCCACGCCTTCCAGCAAAGCCCGCCCCATGCGCCCGGTGGCGCCCGCAATCACCATATTCAAGGTCGTCATGATTTACAGTCCGATCTTTTCCAACATTTTGCCAAAGAAACCTTTTTCCTCCGGCTCCACCTTGGGCGCCAACTGCATCGGCTCGCTCCCGCTCGCCGCCACCACGTCGCCGCTCACCCGTTTGAGGTTCTCGCCCTCGAAGTACAGCGCCACTTGGCGCTCCTCGGTGAGTGTCCCGGCTTTTTGATAGCGGTACACGTAATCCCAGCGGTCGGCATGGAAAGCATCGGTAATCAGCGGTGTCCCCATGATGAAGCGCACCTGCGATTTGGTCATGCCCGGCTTGAGCTTGGCGACCATCTCCTGCGTCACCACGTTGCCCTGCTGGATATCGAGCTTGTAAGGGGAAACGGAGCAGCCGGCAAGCGCCCCGAGGGTCAGCAACAACAGAATTCGCAAATAAGCCATGGAGTTTCCCGGCAAGGTCATGAAGTGGCCGGTATTATATCGTCAACCCGGTGCGGAACGGCAAACTCCTTAAAGAAGCCGCTGGAAACAATTTTTCATTCGATTTATCATCCCCCCATGCGCGACTCCAACGACCTCAAGAACGCCGGCCTGAAAGCCACCACCCCCCGGCTGAAGATCCTCAATCTCTTCGAAACCAGCGAGGTCCGCCACCTCACCGCCGAGGACATCTACAAGATTCTTATCGCGGAAAACGAGGACATCGGCCTCGCCACCGTCTACCGCGTCCTCACCCAGTTTGAAGCCGCCGGCCTGCTGGTACGCCACCATTTCGAAGGCGGCAAATCGGTGTTCGAACTCAACCAGGGCCACCACCACGACCACCTGGTATGCCTGCAATGCGGGAAAGTGGAAGAGTTCTACGACCCCGACATCGAAAAACGCCAGGAAAAAATCGCCAAGGAACGCGGCTTCATCGTCCGCGACCACTCCATGTATTTGTTCGCCGACTGCATCAACGCGGATTGTCCGAACAAGTCGTGATTCAGCGCCGCCGAAAGCGGCAATAGGAAAAACTCTGCTTCACCCCGCCCGGCGTGGTGTGGGTTTCGCCGCACGACTCCAGCAGTTCGAAATTTTCTCCCACTTCATTCGCCAACTCTTGCGGGCCGTAGCGCACCACCGGCAGGCCGCTGCATTTTTCCGGGCCGTCCGGGGCGAAGGTGGCGATGATGAGTTGAGCGCCGGGGAGGAGGGCTTGCTCGACCGCGCGCAAGTAAGCCTGGCGGTCGGCGGGTTCGGTGAGGAAATGGAACACCGCGCGGTCGTGCCACAGGGCATAGTGGCGCGACGGCGCAAAGCGGGTGGCGTCGGCTTCCAGCCAGGTTACCGTTTGCGCCCGGCTTCCCAGGCGAGCCTGGGCGGCGGCGAGGGCGGCGGCGGAAACGTCGAGCACCGTCACCTCCGTATAACCGCCTGCCACCAGTTTATCCACCAGCAGCGATGCCCCGCCGCCCACGTCGATAATCGCCGCATCCTTGGCTACGCCGCTTTCCGCGATGAGGCGTAGCGAGATTTCCGGGTGGGCCTGATACCAGCCTAACTGCTCTGGGGAGCGGGCGCTGTAAACGGCGTTCCAGTGTTCTTTGGGTTCCATGCCTCACCATAATTCAAAAAGTCATTTGAATTATGGTAACGTAAGTTGTACGGGAATGGAAATCCTGCCTTTGCCAGTCTGCAAAGGCCTGCATCAGAATCATCAAGGCGGGATAGCCGAACAAGTGGGAGACCCGCCCGCGGAGCGACTGGTGGACACATAGAAGATGGCGGCTTCAATTGGCACCGCTTCGCGGCGGGGCGGCGCTCCCATTAGTCCCTTATCAGCCAAGTGATGTCAAAACATGACGCCAATGTGGTTTGAATTGAATTCCGCGGTGATGGGTGATGAGGAATGGGTGATGAAAACCACCCTCCCATTACCCATCACTCATTACTCATCACCTTGTTTGGCTCCGGCTCGTCCGGCTTAGGGCATAGCGCCGATTCAGGCTTTCTTCGGCAAATGCCGTTCAAGCCACACCATCGCGCCGCTGAGTATCCCGACCAATCCCAGCAGCAGCGCGGTGGCGGCGAGGTTGTTGAGAAGTTGCGGGGCGAACAGCAGCGCCAGCCCCAGGCCCAGCATCATGTTGCCGGACAGCAGCTTGAGCAGGCGCCCTTCCCTTTCCTGCAATTTGCGCCCGCCCAGGGTGAAGGTAAAAACCGCGACGATCACGCCCAGCGGGATGACGTAGACGACGTTGTACAGCGCCAGCCACAGCGTGTAGTCGACGGCACTCAAGCCGCGCAAGGTCAGAATGCGCGTGTAGACCATGGGGAAACCGGCGGTGCACAGCAGTTCGTAGGCGTTGGCAACGATGGCGAGCGCGGCGGTACCGACCAGCACCGAGGGCCAGCGCGCCGCGCCGACCAGGTTGCGCATACGCTGATAGAGCAGCGGCTTGGCGCGGTCGGGGATGGAGAGCGAGACGCCGGCCTTGAACCAGAAGAAGTCCTTGATGTTGATTAGCGCCACCGCCACCGCTACCAGGCCGGCGCCAAGCGTCACGTAACGCAGTTCTTCGAGGATCAGGAAGACATTGAGCCAGGCGGCCATGAACAGGAAATAGATCAGCCCCGAGAAGAACACGAACACCCCGCCCACCAACACCATTTTGCCCCGGTCGCGGGCATGTACCAACAGGCTCAGGAGGAACAGCAGGACGAAAAAGGCACAGGGGTTGAAGGCGTCGAGGCCCGCAATGACCGCGGTCAGCGCCGGCAGGGAAAACGCCTCGGCATCCACCGTACCAAAGCCAGGAATGGCGATGGGCGCGGACTGTTTTATCGGCACGTCACCTTGCCGGCAAGCTTCGGCGCGGCGCAGCAGATCCGCCCCGGATTCATTCTCGGAGAGAAAACCGGTGGTCATTTCCCCACACACGAAAAACCCCGGCACCGACTGCGCTTCCTGGCCCAGCGCCTCGGCCATTTCGACATAGCGCCGGCGGTTTTCCGGGTGATCGACGATTTCCGCCGAATGCAGTTTGAGCCAGGGGGTGCGCGCCGCCAAGCCTTCGACATAAGGCTTGGCGACCAGGCAGTGCGGGCAGTTTTTCGACCAGAAGAAATACAGGTGAACGACCGCTTGGCCGTGGGCATCGGTTTCGCGCCATAGCGGTTCGGCGGCGCGGGAGGGAAAGGCCAGGAGGATAAACACAAGGGCCAGGAACCCCCACCGTAGCCCGGATGCAGCAACGCGAAATCCGGGAGCGCCCGTCAGGGCGCGGGACGAGCGGCATTGCCAGCCATTGATTCCGCCTCGCGGCGG